>CAUGKZ010000266.1 GCA_959600065.1 uncultured Kroppenstedtia sp.
ACCCGGGGCTTGGGGAGTTTGCAGGAGGTGCTGGGGGAACCCGTCCATTCCATATTGGAAGAGATTTTGCAGACAGTCAGCCACCGGATGGGCAGGAATTTCAAGCAGGACCGAGAATTAAAGTTCGGGTTGGGATTGCATATCAAAGCGGTGATGAATCGTATGAAATATGGTCTAAACATTCGGAATCCGTTGTTGAGTGAGATCAAAACCAGCTATCCCTATGCTTTTGAACTGGCCTTGACGGCATCGGACATTTTAAGCCGTCATCTGGGCACCCCCATCCATGAAGATGAAACGGGATACTTGGCCATTCATTTTGGTGTGGCATTAAACCGTTCCCAGGATGCCAAGCCGCGGAAGCGGTGTTTATTAGTGTGTGCTTCCGGATTGGGCAGTGCTCAATTATTGAAAAATAAGGTCCATGAAACCTTTAAAGATGAAATCGAGATTGTAGGGGTGATCGGATACTATCAATTAAGCGGGGAAGAGATTGCCCGCCAAAATATTGATCTGGTTGTCAGCACGGTCCATATTCCCCTTTCCTTGCCGGTTCCCGTCATCAAAGTACATTCCATCTTTGATCAACAAGATGTGAAAGCGATCCGAGAGGGTTTGTCTATTGAAATTCGGAATGAAGTCAAGCCCTACATCCGAGAGGACATGATTTTTTTACAACATAAATTTTCCAGTAAGGAGGAAGTGATCCGGTTTTTATGCGATCAGGCGAAGCAAGCAGGTCTGGTCCCGGAAGGTTTTTACAACGCGGTGATCGAGAGGGAAAAAGTTTCTTCCACAGCTTGGGGGCATTCCGTTGCGATTCCCCATCCGATTCGCCCTTTAAGCGATCAAACCTTTATCGCCTTTTGTACACTGAAAAAACCGATTCCATGGAAGGACCAACAGGTGCAGCTGATTGCTTTACTCAGTGTGAAGCAAGGGAATGTTCAAGACTTGCAAATGTTGTATGATCTCTTGTATAACTTGATGAATCATGTGGGGACCGTGCATCACTTGGTTCGGGCGGAAAATGTGGGGAACTTTGTGAATATACTATTAAAAACTTCCGTTACCTAACGGAAGTTTTTTGTGTTTAGGTGCATGGAAGTATTCGATATGATCGTTCTTAAGATATACATATTGAATCATAGGAGGAGAACCATTGGAGGAACAAATGCCTATTGCATTTCAGCTGATCCTGCATGGGGGTAATGCACGCAGTGCAGCTCTAGAGGCGATTGCCTTTGCTAGAAAAGGGGATGCCAAAGCGGCGGAGACAAGTCTAGATCAAGCTGAACAGGAAATATCGACGGCACATCGCATCCACATGGATCTGATACAGAAAGAAGCAGAAGGAGACGAAACGAAAGTCAATCTCATCCTGGTTCACGCCCAGGATCATTTGATGAACGCCGTGACCATCAAAGAACTGGCGACAGAATTTGTTCATCTGTATCGCGAAATCAAAAACAAATAAAAGGAGACTGAATGATGAAAAACATTTTACTGTGTTGTTCTGCAGGAATGTCGACGAGCATGTTGGTGAAAAAAATGGAGAAAGTGGCCAAAGAACAAGGTAAGAGCTATCGAATCAAGGCGGTGGACACCGGAAAAGCCAAAGAAGAAATGGCAGATACCCATGTGTTGCTGATCGGGCCGCAAGTCAAATATTTGCTCGCCTCGATGAAAGAATTCGCCTCCCATTACCATGTTCCCGTAGCAGTGATCAACCCGGTTGACTATGGAATGTGTAACGGTGACGCCGTTTTAAAGCAAGCTGAACAATTGCTTTCGGAGGCATCGTCCCAGTAAAAGGGTTTGGGAAGGAGAGAAACAGCATGAATGCATTTATGGCTTTTATGGAAAGCAAAGTGATGCCGGTTACACAAAAGATTGCCGCTCAGCGACATTTGCTGGCGGTTCGAAATGGGATCTTATCGACATTGCCTTTAACGATTGTCGGCTCCTTTTTTGTCATTTTTTTAAATGTTCCTATTGAAGGTTACAACGAATGGGTTGAACCCTATCGAGAAGTTCTGGATGTCCCCTTTCGATTTACGGTGGGGATGATGGCTCTGTATGCCGCCTTTGGGGTGGGAGCCTCATTGGCAACCTCCTATCAGCTCAATCCATTGAGTGCCGGGTTGCTATCGGTGATCGCCTTCTTGATTTCTTCTGTGGTGCCTGTTCAAGTGAATGAATCCGTCGAGGGAGTCATCGAGGCGGGGAAGTATTTATCCATCGGAGATTTAAGTGCCACTTCGTTATTTGGTGCGATTGTCACTTCTCTGATCGCAGTTGAGATTTATCACCGCATGATCAAACACAACATTTCCATTAAATTACCGGAGAGTGTTCCGCCAGCGGTGGCCAACTCCTTCAGTGCTTTGCTACCTGCCTTAGCTATTATCCTCCTGTTCTGGGGGATCCGTTATGGAATCGGATTTGATCTCAACTCCATGATCACTTTCCTCATTTCCCCCTTGAAGTCCGTATTGGTAGGGAACAGTTTGCTGGGTGGTTTATTAACGGTGTTTTTGATTGTATTTTTCTGGTCATTTGGTATTCACGGTCCTGCTGTATTAGGTCCCATCATCCGCCCGATGTGGGATGCGGCTATTTTGGAGAATATGGAACAATATGCAGAGACCGCCGATGCCTATGCATTGCCGAACTTGTTTACGGAACAATTTATCCAGTGGTTTGTATGGTTGGGTGGATCCGGTTCGACATTGGCATTGGTAGTTCTCTTTATGTTCTCCAAGGCCAAGTTTTTAAAGGAACTAGGACGTCTGGCTTTTGTCCCTGGGCTGTTTAATATTAATGAACCGATTATTTTTGGTGCACCGATTGTCATGAATCCCATTCTTATCATTCCCTTTGTACTCACACCTGTTGTATTGACGACGATTGCCTACTTAGCCACAGTGTCAGGCTTGATTCCGCTGATGATGGCAAAGCTTCCATTTACAGTGTTTTCGCCTATTGCCGCTGTGATCAGTACCGACTGGACGATTGCTGCGGGGATTCTGGTGGTGGTTAACTTCATCATCGCACTGATGATCTACTATCCCTTCTTCAAAGTTTACGAAAAACAGATTTTGCGAGGGGAACAAGAGAACCATGGTTGAGATGATTAGTGCCTTGATTGCATTTGTCATCAGCCAATATCTCGCTCATCACTCTCCATGGATGAAACGATGGTCTCTGCTAAGGATGATGGGGATGGCCATAGGGATGATCGCCATATCGATTCTTGTATTTGTGATGTTAGATGCACAGTTTCTACCGATTGTGGTCGTGCCGACGGTGGTTTCTGCCACATTTTTATCGGCCAAATTCCGTTTGCATGTCACTCAGTCCATCCAAAGGGAGGAAACAAAAAATGGAACGTAAACTCGGGGTTTCCATTTATCCTGAACATAGTACCAAGGAACGGGATCTCGCTTATTTGACCCAGGCGAGTCGGTATGGATTTGAACGGGTCTTCACCTGTCTGCTGTCCGTCCATCGTCCCAAGGAGGAGATTATCGATGAGTTCAGGGAGCTGATCACCCATGCCAAAGGCCTGGGGATGGAGGTGATTCTGGATGTGGCACCTCCGGTATTGGACCAACTGGGCATCCGTTATGATAACCTTCGTTTCTTCTCCGATCTGGGTGCAGACGGGATCCGTTTGGATGTAGGGTTTGATGGTCTGAAAGAAGCACAAATGACACACAATCCCTACGGTCTGGCAATGGAATTAAACATGAGCAATGATGTTCATTACTTGGAAAACATTTTGTCCCACCAGCCGAACAAAGCCAAACTGATGGGGTG
>CAUGKZ010000267.1 GCA_959600065.1 uncultured Kroppenstedtia sp.
TGGAGCTGGAAGGCATTCTGGAAGAGCTCGGCGACCTGAGAAAAAACAGTTGAGTACGGAAAAACCGCCCTGTTGGCGGTTTTTTCACAGCGAAAAATATCGAGCCAGCTCCTCCGGAACCGGCACACTCTTCCGGGTCTTCAAATCGATGGTGACACTGACCACTTCCGCATCGGCCACCCGCTCCCCCTGTTCGTTCTCCATGATATGCTCCAATACATAGCTGGTGCGACCCACTTTCAGAGGCCGGGTTTTGATGGTCAGGTGTTGACCCAACAAGGCTTCTTTGCGATAGTTGATGTTGATATTGACAGTCACAGTGCCGATGTTCATCTCCGTAAACCGGTCAAAGGGAAGTTCCGCCTGGTTATACCAGTCTTCCCGTCCCCACTCCATATACTCCAGATATTTGGCATTGTTCACATGGCCCATGACGTCAATCTCCGTCGGGCGCACCTCAATCTCAATCGCAGTCTCCACTCCGTCCTCTCCCCTTCATCCCCGATGGGATTTGTGGTTATTCTACCATTCTTTCGTTACCGGTTCCAAGGGGAGGGGGGCAAAACTACAGCGCCAACCGTTCCGGCGCCCGGCGGGCCAATTCCATATCATGGGTCACCAGCAACACGGTTTTCCCTTGGGTATGCAATTCCTCCAGCAATGAGAAAATATGATCCCCATTTTTTCGGTCCAGATTTCCCGTGGGCTCATCGGCAAAAATATAGCGGCTGTCTTTGGCAATCATCCGTGCAAAGGCCACGCGTTGCTGCTCACCCCCGCTCAAAGCGTACACCTTCATGGTCTTTCACGTAAATAATATGGACATCGAGATCCTCTTTCGTCATCTGGTTCAAAGGTTTGCCTTTTCCTTCACGATAAATGTTTTCAACTTCCACCTTCTGAAAATAAAAATGGGAAATAAAATTGTCTTTGATCTCGGATTCTTTTTCCCGTAGCGAAACCGGCACCAATAGATTTAATACGTTTTCGTCATCGATCCATTGCTCACGAATCGAGCCCTGCTCGCTCTCAATGGGGTTATACGACAAGTAATTCAGATTGATCGTAATCGTTTTCCCCAGAGGGTTCGTCCGGACATCTTCCCCTTCTGTATTCAGATCATATGTATACACCCCTTCATTAACTTCGTCATAATTAGACGGGTCCATGAGGAAACCGTCCGCTTGCTTATTCAAAACTTGGTATGCTTTTTTAACAGCCTGGTTTTGTTTATCTTCTACGTGCGCACTCGCCTGATTTTGGCCGATATATGTAGTCACCGTCTGATAAAGATTCTCTGTTTTCTCCCACACCGACAGGTTCTTTTCAAAACGGGCCAGTTCTTCATTTGTCTCTTGTAAAAAGGAAAGCGCACCCACAGAAAAAGCGAGAAAGAGAATATATAAGATAAGGCTGGCACCCATCAACAGTTTATAGGGCTTTTTCCCTTTCAACCCCTCATATTCTTTTCGGTTGGCGTACATGAATCGAACCCAAAGTGCACTATAACCGGCCAAAATCAAGACAGACAGACTGATAATCACCAAAAATAAGACTGTTGTTTCAACACCGTTGAACAAGGATCCTTTAAACATCCTGTAGCCAAAAAAGGAGAAATAAGAAACCAGCACCGCTGTCACTAAAGCAGGCACCCATTTGCGCCATTGCGCCAATACGGCCGCTCCCCAGGTAGATCCGTTCAGTTTCATGACCAGGATGTCACGCTTGCGATGAACAAGATCAAAGGTCATCGCACCGAGCATGCTGATAAACAAAGCAAGCATCGTCATCCCTACAACGGCTGAAGTCATGATCAGCGTTTCTGGTGCCATCCATGATTGAGACGTTACATCACCCATCAACTCAGTGGTCACCTGTTCTTCAGCAAAGCGATCCAATATTTTTTGGATCTTATCGTGATCTTGTGTATCCAAGTAATAAATGCCATTGGTAGATGCTTGGTTTTGATGATCCAGCAAAAACAGATTGATCTTGATTTGGGATTCCCCGGATGTAAACCTGCCCACTTGGGCGGGGGTGTCCGTCATCTGGGTAGAGATAAACTCACCTGAACCGGCAGCGGGCCAGGTTCCTTCGCTCAAATGAATTCGGCCATCCAACCTCGGATCGGTGGTAAATACCTGGATGTGCGTGGAATCCTTGTACGAATACTTTGCAATGTCCACTCCGTAATCATTTGCCACTTCCTCGATAAATTTGTTGGGGTTTTCTTTTCGTTGAAACTCCCCAAAATCCAACATCACCCCAGTACGTCCCTCATATAAAAGTTGATTAAATTGATACTGTTCAACCACATAAGCAGACAAAAAAAGAATGAAAACAAATAATAGCGTCATCAAGGCGGCAAATACTTTTTTCATATGGATTCTGGGCTTCTTTTGCGACCGTTTAACCACTCCTTAGTTATACTAAAAAATTTTTGAATATTATAACCAAGCATGGGATAATTTAACGAATTGTCGGTCTATAATCCCTTTTAAAAAAAGTTCTTAAAAAAAGTTCCCGGAGGATATCCTCCGGAAACTCTGGATTCGTTTACTTATTCACCATGTGAATGGCATTGCCCATGATGCCTTCGGCAGCTTCCATGAAGGTTTCTGGCAAGGTGGGGTGGGCATGGATCGTCAGAGCGATATCTTCGGTGTTGGCGCCCATCTCCATCGCCAAGACCACCTCGGAAATCAGGCTGGATGCTTCCGGTCCCACGATTTGGGCACCCAGGACCTGACTCGTCTCCTTGTCAGCAACGATTTGGAAGAAACCTTCGGCAGCGTCCAAGGAGAGAGCGCGACCGTTGGCAGCAAAGGAGAAGCGGCTGACTTTGACATCATAGCCCTGTTCCTTTGCCTCTTTTTCGGTCAAGCCGGTATAAGCCAATTCCGGATCCGTGAAGATGACATAGGGCATCGCCCGGTAATCCACTTCACTAGTTTGGCCGGCGATGGCTTCCGCAGCCACCTTTCCTTCATAGCTGGCCTTGTGAGCCAACATCGGTTGCCCAGCCACATCACCGATGGCAAAGATCTTGCTGTTTTTAGTACGCATCTGCCGGTCTACCGGGATGATCCCTTTGTCATCGGTTTCGATACCCGCCAGATCCAGGCCGATCTCATCGGTGTTGGGCTTGCGGCCAACCGCCACCAACACTTTATCCGCAGAGAAGGTTTTCTCTTCGCCTTTCACCTCAGCGGTAACGGTGACATCCTTACCAGATTTGTCGGCGGATTGAACCATGGCGCCGGTAACCACTTCCACACCCAATTTTTTCAGATTGCGGTTCACCATACGAACCATGGAGGGATCCACTCCGGGAAGGATGGAGTCCATCCCTTCCAGCACGGTCACTTGGGTGCCCAGCTTGCTGTAAGCGGTCCCCAGTTCCAGACCGATGTAACCCCCACCGACAATAACCATCTTCTCTGGGATTTCATCAAGAGACAGCGCCTCGGTGGAAGAGATGATCTTTTTCCCGTCAAACTTCAGAGAAGGAATCTCAAAGGGACGGGAACCCGTGGCGATGATGCAGTGGTTGAACTGATAGGTGGTGCTGTTGCTCTCGGTGGCGACTTTCACCGTATCCTCGCCGGAGAAATAGACTTCCCCTTGGATCACTTCCACCTTGTTCCCTTTCAACAGAGAACCGACGCCGCCAGTCAGTTTTTTCACCACGCTGTCTTTCCACTTGATCATATCAGCGAAGTTGATCTTCACTCCGTCTACTTCGATCCCCATATGTTGCGAATTCTTCATCTTATGGGCTTCATCCGCGGCGTGAATGATTGCCTTGGAAGGGATACA
>CAUGKZ010000268.1 GCA_959600065.1 uncultured Kroppenstedtia sp.
TCATCGTGGTGTCCTGACAACCGTTGTTGGCTGTTCAAGAGCTGGTTCAGCTGCAGATAATCCCCATAGGTCATCTCCCGGCTAAAATCTGTATAAATTCCCTCCTCCGGTACTTTTTCTTTTGAATTGGATAGATAATCAGTCACGGATTTCTCCTCCTTTTGAACTCCTATCTACAGAATACATGACAATACGCTCCCGAAAAAGAGACGGCTCCCCAATCACAGGATTCAGCCTTCTCAAGGGCGTATATATTTAAAAAGGAAATACAACCAGAGGAGGAAGCAACCCATGGAATCACCTGGAATCGATCCCCAATCACCCACAAAGAAGAGGCGGAAAAATTGGAAAAAGGTCATCTACATCACACTTACTCTGCTGCTGGTATTCGCTGTTGGTGGAACTCTGACCGCCGGTTGGTATCTCCACCGACCCTTGCCTGACTCAGAGGGAACCCTTACCTTTTCCGGTCTCCGGAAGCCAGTGGATGTGTACCGGGATGACCGCGGAGTTCCTCGCATCCTGGCTAAAAATCCGCAGGATCTCTACTATGCCCAAGGGCTTGTCACGGCCCAGGATCGTCTGTTTCAGATGGAGATGAGCCGGCGATTGGCCTCCGGGCGCCTCAGTGAGGTGGTCGGGGAAAAAGCTGTGGACCAGGACCGATTCTTCCGGACCTTTGGACTGCGCCGAGCAGCGGAAGCCTCCCTCTCTTCCTACTCCGGTGAAGCTCTGAACGCATTAAAAAGTTATGCCCAGGGAGTCAACGCCTATATCCGACAAGCGACGGAAAATGGGGAACTGCCAGTGGAGTTCACCCTGTTGGGAGTGGAACCAGAACCCTGGTCGCCGGTGGATTCCCTCACCATCGGAAAATACATGGCCTACGACCTGGGTGGCCGCTGGCGAGGGCAGGCCTTCCGCCATGAACTGTTACGCCTGTTTCCCAAAAAGCAAGCTCTTGAACTCTTTCCCACGTACCCTCAGGAGGGACCGCGGATCGCCGGGGAAACTTCTTCCTCGCTGAATCTGTCGCAACAGCTGGCCTCCGCCGTCTTTCCCCGGGAGCAGAACGGGAGCAACAACTGGGTAGTCTCTGGGAAGAAAACCGAGTCGGGCAAACCTCTCCTCGCCAATGATCCCCATCTCTCCATCGCCACCCCTGCTATCTGGTACCAAACAGAGCTGAAAAGCCCTGGACTCCACGTCAGCGGTGTCACCTTTGCCGGGGTGCCCGGAATCGTGGTAGGCCACAATGAACAGATCGCCTGGGGGGTGACCAATGTCGGCCCCGATGTACAGGATCTCTACATCGAAAAACGACACCCGGATCATCCCGACCGATTCCTCTACGAAGGAAAATGGGAGCAAGCTCGCCGGATCCCGGAAAAGATCCGGGTCAAAGATGGAAAGGATCAAACCCTGGAGGTGATGGTGACCCGGCACGGTCCCATTGTTACCGAGTTTGCCCGCCCCGACGGAAAAATGAAAAAACCGGACACCGCTTTGTCCATGCGTTGGACCGCCCTGGAACCGACCACGGAGCTGGAAGCCGTTCTCCGGTTCAACCGGGCGAAAAATTGGAAAGAGTTTCGGAAAGCCCTGACATACTTCAAAGCTCCTGCCCAAAATTTTGTCTTTGCCTCTACCGATGGCACGATTGCCTACCGGGCCAACGGCTGGATCCCCATTCGCCAAAAGGGGGAGGGGCTACTACCGGTCCCCGGTTGGAAAAAAGAGTACGAATGGAAGGGGTACATCCCTTGGGAGGAGCTTCCTGCCGTAGTCAATCCGGACTCCGGCTGGATCGCCACCGCCAATAACAAGATCACCGGAGAGGATTATCCCTACCATATCACCCACACTTGGGCTGAACCCTATCGTTCTGCCCGTATCAAAGAAGTGCTACAGCAAAAGAAAAACTTCACAGTAGCAGATATGGAAAAACTACAGACGGATACCAAAAACCTGCGTGCCCAATGGCTCACCCCTCTTCTCCTTCAACAGGCCAAGGGAGAGACATGGACTGCAGAGGAGTCCGCCGCCCTTCAATTGTTGCGGAAATGGAATTTCCACGATGATCCCAAACAGGGGGCTCCCCTCCTCCATCATCTCTGGATAAATGAATTGGAGAAAAAACTTTACCAACCCTTGAATGAAAAAACCCTGGACCTTTTTGAAGGAAAAACCCAAATAACCGACCACCTGCTCCGTCAAGCCGCCGACGGTAAGCCTGGATGGTGGATCCAAAACCAAGGTGGGCTGAAAAAACTGTTCCTCTCTTCTTTTAAGGAGGCCGTGCGTCGTGGACAGGATTTACAGGGGAAGGATCCGACCCACTGGCAATGGGGGCAATTTCATCAGGTTGTTTTCAGCCATCCCCTGAGCGAGGTGTCCCCGTTGAATCTCTTGTTTAATAGGCAACCGATCCCTGTCGGAGGAAGTGGCATGACGGTGATGGCCGCCGGTTGGAATTTCGATTCCGGTGAGGTGGATCACGGGGCTTCCTGGCGGACCGTTGTCGACTTGGCAAAGCCTCGTCACAGCTGGGATGTAGTGGGACCGGGACAGTCGGGACAGGTGATGAGTCCTTGGTACCATGACCAGGCAGAAGATTGGGTTCAAGGTCGTTATCATGAGACGCGGATGATGGATAACCCCGGACTCCCTGACGGAAAATTACTCCGTCTCTTGCCATCCAAATAAAACAGACATCTGACATCCGGCGACCCATCCACAGGGTTCGCTGGATGTTTGACTTTTTCGGGAACCTTGTCCACAAGGGTCCTCCGTGGTATTATTTTGATTAGTCGTTCTATTTGTAACAGATTCCAGCTTAAAAAGCTGTCCCCGGAAGGGTGGAATAACCCATGGAACCTCTTTAGCTCATCAGAACCAAGAAAACCCCATCTCAACTTAGAACGTCGTATGCTTCCAAGGAGGGACACCTGAGTGGAAAAAAGCAAAAATCGTTGGTTGATCGCCGCATCCGCTGTCGGAATACACCTTTCTATCGGATCCGTTTACGCTTGGAGTGTGTTCAACAATCCGTTGAAAGACCAATTCGGCTGGAGTGACGGTGAGATCTCCTTCGCCTTCAGCCTCGCCATTTTATTTCTAGGCTTATCAGCTGCCTTTCTGGGGCATTACGTAGAAAAGCATGGACCGCGTAAGTCGGGGATCCTGGCGGCTCTTTTTTTCGGTGTAGGAATTATAGGTTCCGGACTCGCAGTCAACCTAGGCTCCCTGTATATGCTCTATCTTTTCTATGGGGTCCTGGGTGGAATCGGCCTGGGGGTCGGTTACATCGCACCGGTCTCCACCTTGGTCAAATGGTTTCCGGACCGGCGCGGATTGGCCACCGGTCTGGCGATCATGGGATTCGGCTTTGCTTCACTGATCAGCAGTCCAATCATGGCACGGCTAATCGAGTCCGTGGGAATTGCAAACACGTTCTATCTCTTAGGTGCGATTTACTTTATCGTGATGTTCTTCTCTTCCCGGTATCTGGCCCCACCCCCGAAGGATTGGTTGCCCCCCGGATTCAAAGAGAAGGTGGACTCCGGCAAAGCCCACGTCAAAAAAGATATCGCTCAATTGACAGCCAATGAAGCGATCAAGACCCGCCGTTTCTATTTTTTATGGTTGATGCTGTTTATCAATGTCACCTGTGGAATCGCTATCATTTCCGTAGCCTCCCCTGTGGCCCAAGAGATTACGGGGATGAGTGCGTTGAGCGCCGCCACGATGGTCGGCCTGATGGGCCTGTTCAACGGAATGGGACGGATCGGCTGGGCATCATTTTCCGACTATATC
>CAUGKZ010000269.1 GCA_959600065.1 uncultured Kroppenstedtia sp.
GGAGTCTTTTTCCCCTGGGCATTTCTTTTTTTGGTTTCTTACCGCATAATGGAGAGATAAGAAGGTATTTTGCCCAAGCGGCTGGTAGCATACTATGGACTGTTGGGGCTGTGGAGGGGTCCGATGAGCAAACTGGATGGGATCACCCAATATGTGAATGATATTGTCGATATCTTAATCGTCACCTATATGATTTATAAGTTGTTGATGCTGGTCAGAGGAACCCGGGCGGTTCAATTGCTGAAAGGGATTTCTGTGGTTCTGGCGGTCTGGATGTTGTCCAGTCTGTTCCACTTGTCCACCCTGCAGTGGTTGATGGAAAATCTGTTCTCCTGGGGTATTATTGTGGTGATTATCATCTTTCAACCGGAACTTCGTCGTGCCCTGGAACAACTTGGACGGGGACGCTTTTTTAACCGAGGTGTAGGTGAAGATGAACAGATGGTCACACGGATTGTGGGGGATATGGTCAAAGCGGTCTCCTATCTCGGGAAGCGGCGGATCGGTGCTTTGATTGTGGTCGAGAGGCGGACCGGTCTGTCTGACTATGTGGAATCGGGAATCAATCTGGATGCCGATCTGAACTCGGAAATCCTCATCAATATCTTCACACCGAAGGCTCCCCTCCATGATGGTGCTGTAATCGTTCGGCAGGATCGCATTGCAGCGGCGGGCTGCTATTTACCCTTGTCGGAAAATCCTTTCATCAGCAACGAATTGGGCACCCGTCACCGAGCTGGAATGGGGATCAGTGAGTTGACGGATGCGGTCGTCATCATCGTCTCCGAGGAAACCGGGCAGATCTCCTTGGCGATGCAGGGACAATTGGAGCGGGGTCTTTCGGAAGAAGAGATGCTCTCCCGTCTGTACGAGGAGTTGAAGCCCTCCGGTCGGCAGACGTCCTTCTGGAACCGGAAGGGGGACAAGGATGGATAAATGGCTCCAGAACAACAATGTGATCAAACTGGTTGCCCTTTTATTGGCTGTCATGCTTTGGTTGATCGTCAACGATGAAGGCAATCTCTTTCATAGCAAACAAGTCGACCATATTGTAACCCATGTTCCCTTGACGGTTCTTTACGATGAAGATCGATTGGCCATCCGTAAAATGCCTGATTCGGTGGATCTCTATCTCCGCGGGCACATCCCCTCCATGAAGCGGGTCACTCCCTCCCACTTCGAAGCCTATGTCGACCTTCGCAACCAAAAAGAAGGAATCCACCGGGATCTTCCGGTGAAGGTAAGAGGGGTTCCCGGTGGGGTGGAGGCGGAGGTACGTCCACAAAGGGTAGAGGTCACCCTGGAGTCCAAACGGAGCCGGGTGATTCCTGTGGAGACAGAAGTGATCGGACATCCCAAGCCGGGCTATAAGGTGGGAAAACCGGTAGCCAAGCCGGAGCGGGTCGAGGTGAAAGGGACCCGGTCTGACCTGGAAAAGGTGCGGAGGGTTCGAGCGGTGGTAAATGCTGAAGGGGCGACAGAAACGATCTCCAGATCCGTATCGTTACAAGTATACGGAGAGGATGGTGAACTCAACGGGATCGAAGTCCATCCGCAGAAGGTGGATGTGGAGATTCCCGTGGCCAGCCCACATGTGCAACTCCCCTTGACGGTACAATATTCCGGTGTTCCCCCAAAAGAATGGGCAGTGGAGAGCGTCAAGACAGAACCGGATCAGGTGACGGTATATGGCACGAAAAATTACCTTACTGGACTAAAAACGTATCCGGGGCCTGTGTTAGATTTGTCGGGTATGAACCGAAACCGGACCATCGTGATGGAAATTCCCGTCGGTGGTGACGCCGTCCAAGTGAAGCCTGAGCAGATTACATTGGATGTCAAAGTGGTCAAGGGGAAAGAAAAGACCTTTCAAAATCTCCCGGTGGAAATCAGGGGAGCCAAAGGAGAAGCACAGGTGGAGATCGTAAGTGGAAACCAGGTGGATCTCACGTTGTTCGGCGCTCCCCGTCGGCTGAAAGGGTTGAAACCAGGAGATCTGAAAGCCTATGTCGATCTGTCGAAACAAAAGAAACCGGGAGAATACGAGGTTCCTGTTCTGGTGGAAACGCCGGATTTCATCCGGATGGCGGAGGGTCCATCTCCAACAGTGACCGTACGGGTGGAATAGAGATAGATGGAGCACAAGGAGGAGAAACATGGGAAATTACTTTGGTACCGATGGCATCCGAGGAGTAGCCAACCGGGAGCTTACCCCAGAATTGGCTTATCGAGTGGGGCGGGCTGGCGCCTATGTATTGACACAACAGAACCGCAATGATGATCCAGACAAAACACCTTTAGTACTCGTAGGACGGGATCCTCGCCTTTCTGGAGAGATGTTGGAATCGTCGTTGGTGGCGGGGATGCTTTCCATCGGAGTCAATGTGGCCCGCCTCGGGGTGATCACCACACCAGGTGTGGCTTGGTTGACCCAGGAGCTGAAGGCCAACGCAGGTGTGATGATCTCTGCTTCCCATAATCCCTTCGAAGATAACGGAATCAAGTTTTTCGGTCACGATGGTTTTAAACTGTTCGATTCCCTGGAAGCGGAGATCGAAGCTTTGCTAGATGAGGAGAAGGATCGGCTTCCCCGGCCCGTGGGTGCACAGATCGGTCGCTTGGAAGACCGGAAGGATGCATATCAGCTCTATCTCCAACATCTGCAATCCACCATTCAGACCGATTTGTGCGGGATGGATATCGTGGTTGACTGTGCCAATGGGGCCGCCTCCCAGTTGGCACCGATGCTCCTCCGTGATCTGGGAGCCGATGTGACCGCCATGTGTGCAGATCCGGATGGAGTCAATATCAATGTGGATTGCGGGTCTACCCATCCGGAAAGGTTGCGGCAGGAAGTTTTGCACCGGAACGCACATCTGGGGCTTGCCTTTGACGGTGACGCCGATCGATTGATCGCTGTGGATGGAGAGGGAAAGTTGGTGGATGGGGATCAGATCCTTTGTATCTGTGCTGATTTCATGAAAGAACAGGGGGAGCTGAAGGAGGATACCCTGGTCACCACTGTCATGAGTAACATCGGTCTGTACAAAGCGATGGAATCCATGGAGATTCGAACCGAACAAACCAAAGTGGGCGACCGTTATGTGATGGAAAAAATGCGCCAGGGCGGTTTTAATCTCGGTGGGGAGCAATCCGGCCACATTATTTTCCTTGACTATAATACCACTGGAGATGGGATGCTGACCGCCTTGCAATTGTTGCGGGTCGTCAAGGAGAAGGCAACCACTTTGAACCAGCTGGCTCAAACTATGACCCGCTATCCGCAAATTCTGGTGAATGTATCCGTCAAGGAGAAGGAACATTGGGATCAGAATCAGCAGATCATGGGCAAGATCCGAGAAGTGGAAGAGGCCCTCGGGGAGGACGGACGCGTACTGGTGCGTCCTTCAGGTACAGAACCTCTGATTCGGGTCATGGCGGAAGGGCCGGACAAAGAGCAATTGGAGTCTTATGTCGACAATATTGCCGATGTGATCCGGAGCCAACTCTCCTGACAGACGAAATCTGAAACTGAACCGACCGATACAGATGACGGTCGGTTTATTATTTTTTCATAGCCGCGTGTACCGCAAGGTTATAAAAGGCCTGAACTGAAGGTGGAGGAGACTGTCATCTACTCCACAATGATTGTGGATTGATCCTTTTGTAACTCTTTCTGTGGCCGAGACGCAATTCAGTTCACCTCATTAGTTAGGGAATAATCCAGACGTGTTGATTAGCCGTATTTTAGGCAGGAAATAAGGTCGGGATGGTGGGAGGGTGAAGAGCCTTTGCACCCATAGGGCACAAGTCT
>CAUGKZ010000270.1 GCA_959600065.1 uncultured Kroppenstedtia sp.
TGGTTGTCATCCCGACCCTCTCGACATCCACCTTTCCCTGCAGTTTCACCTTTTCTTTGGGAAATACCTGATCCCACCGATCCTTCACCTGTTCCCACTCCCGTGGTTACTTGCGATGAAAAGCTTCAGCAAATCCCAGGACATCCGCCTTCAAATCATGTTGCACTCTCTGCAACATCTTCTGCGCCTGCGCATGGATCTTTTTTTCCGCCGCCTCTTCAATGATCTGCGTGAACCGGGGATTCTTCATGGACAGAACGGTCTCATTCACCTCAATGTCATCCTCCACGTGGATCCGGACAGTCATCGACCATTCACCCTGCTCGATCTTGGGAATCATGTCCACATGGGAATTGTCGATTCTTACCCCTGCGGCACCTCCCTGGCTCCCGGGTAAATTCAGGGATACGGATCCATTTTTCATTTCATTACGATGCCATAGAACCCCCTCAGTAGTTACCCGGTTCAGTTTACCAGCCCACTTCCCTTCCTTAATCACCACCGATTCGTAAATATACGGGGTCTCTTTACTGGCGGGTTGGATATGGGGAATCATCGCCGCCTCTGCATCGCCGACCATCGTCATTGCCAACTCTCTGATATCCATCGCCTTCCTCCACCGTAACTCCACCATGTTTCGGATCGTCCGCGCCGAGGAGTTTTCCACGGGAGATTGAATCTCCAGAACCGCACCCGGGTCTTTACTGACAAAGACATTGGCCCGCAACCGCATTTGCGGGTGGCGCATGAGAAAATCGACTTGGGGTTGAATTCCTCTGCGGACGATCTCCTCACCGAACACCACCAGCATCGTTTGCCCCCAAAACAATTTACGTCCCGCCTTGCTCTGCAATTTGAACAGAGCATCCGCCACCGTCCCCCCTGTTTCCATCCGGAGAAGTGTCTTCTGTCCCCCACTCCCTTCATCTGTCGACTCTGTTCCCCCTCCCCCTCCCACGGTCCTTGGGTTGATCTCTTGGGTGTACACTATGATCTTCCCATCCCGGGTTTGATCGATTCCAAGCGCGCTGATGATGGCCAATTGATTCAATTCCTGCCTATCCCAACAACCGGTGAGGAGGAGGGAGAGGAGGATCAGACAGTGAATCAGACAGATGCCCTTTCTGTTCACTGGGCCATCTCCCCCTTTCGTAAACCCCGGTTCCGCCATTCCGCGATCAACCATAACAACAGTGGGAGCAGGACATATGTTCCCGGAAAATACAAGGAGAAGACCGCAGAGGTGACTCTGAACAGCTCCTGGGAGGAGGGAACCACCCAGAGACTGAGTCCTGCCGTCAGAAAAGCCAGTGGGAGCGAGTAGGGGCGGTAATCACGCAGGTTCAGCCACTGGGATGTTCCCAGCACCACCACGTAATGAACCAGGCACACTTTGATAAAGATGCCGGGCATCCATATCATCAACACGATTGCATCCAAATGTTCAAAGAACTGGGCATAGCTGATATAGCGGGTCGCTTCAAACAGCGGGTAGAGCATCACCAGATACTCTATGCCAAACACGAATAGACAGATTAGATTGATATAGATTAACAACAACATCACACTGATCACAGACATCATACTCCGCCGCACTTCCTTGGAGCGATCGGCTAAAAATGGGAGGAGAAACGTGATCGTGAAAAATTCACTGAACCAGATGCCCGTCACCATACTCCCTTTCAAGGAAGGAGCGATCCCATTTTCCAGGATGGGAAACAGTTGTTGCACATCCCAGGACTGTATCGTCAAGAGTATGGTAGCCAAGTAAACAATTAACGCTGGCGGAATTAACACCTGGGTTACACGGGCAATCACTTCTACCCCGCTCTTCACGGCAACGGCGGCTACGAGCATCATGCTCCCGATGATCACCTCCAGCGGGGTTTGCGGGAGAAAGATCGCTTTGACAAATTCGCTGTATGCCCGCAAAGTAATTGCCACTAAAAACAGATAGGAAAACAGGTAAATAAATCCCATTACTTTTCCTGGCAGGAAACCCAGTATGCGTGGGCTGTATTGGATGATGTTTTCCCCCGGATAGATGCGATGAAGGCGGATCGCCAACCCGACTGCGGCAAACCCGTACAGGGAGGCCCACAAAACGGAAATCCACAGATCCCGCCCGGCATACACTCCCGTCGCATTGGAGGAAATGAGCGCCCCCGTCGTACCGACGGTTACAAATATCATCAGGGCCATCTGGCCGGAAGTAATGCGTCCCTTCTCGATCATCTGGAATCGCCTCCTTCGCCTCCCCTGCCGGGACCCGGTTTTAGATCTGGAGACTCTCTTCGGCTATTCGGCGTATGAAACTCCTGGGGTCGCCAGTTCATTTTCCACCAAGGGGCCCGCCACAGGACATCCTTGATACTCTTCCCTTTGTAAGGTGCAACGGGAGACAGATAAGGCACACCAAAAGAACGCAACGTGCACAGATGAACCACGATGGTGATCAACCCGAGAATCATGCCGACCATGCCGAGCGTTCCAGACACGATCAGCAACGGAAAGCGGAGAAACCGCATCGGCAGCCCTAGGGCATAACGGGGGACGGTAAAGGAAGCGATTCCCGTGGTGGCCACCACGATCACCATTGGGGCGGAGACAAGCCCTGCGGAGACCGCCGCCTCCCCGATCACCAGTGCACCCACGATGGTCACAGCGGAACCGACGATGCGCGGCAGGCGCAATCCCGCCTCCCGGAGTGCTTCAAAAGCAAACTCCATGATCAAAGCCTCAATGAGACTGGGGACGGGTATTCTCTCCCGGGCAGCAGCAAAGCTGATCAGTTGCTCCGTCGGAATCCCCTCCTGGTGAAAAGTGGTCATTGCCACATAAAAAGAGGGCAGGGAGATCGAAACGACAAAGAACAGATAACGGAGCCACCGGATGAGCGTGGTGGGTATGTAGCGGTTATAGTAATCCTCCGCAGCTTGTAGCATACCGGGAAGGGTGACCGGGACCAGCAACACCTCTGGGGAGCCGTCCACCAGGATGGCGATCCGTCCCTGCAACAGACCAGCGGCGGCGGCATCGGTTTTTTCCGTCGTGAAAGCCTGGGGAAAGGGCGAAAAGGGATGATCTTCGATCAACTCTTCGATATATCCACTGTCCATCAACCCGTCGATATCGATCCGCTCCAAACGTCGGTTCACTTCAGCGAGAATGTCCGGATTGACGATTCCTTCGATATAAGCAACAACTACTTCTGTATCGGTGTAACGACCGAGATGAAGGGATTTCAACTTCAGCTGGGGGCTGCGAATCCGACGCCGCAAAAGAGAAGTATTGGTCTGTAGGGATTCGATAAATCCCTCTTTTGGCCCCCGGATCACCGGTTCATTTTCCGGTTCGTCGATCGCCCGCTTTTCCCACTTGTTGATGCCCAGGTCGAGAGCCCAGTCAGCACCTTTGATCAACAGAATCGGATTCCCCATGGTCAGCGCCCGAGTACAATCAGAGTAGGTATTCACCCGTTTGGCTGAGGAGACGGGAAGCCGCTCTTCCAAGATTGTCTGAATGTCCCCGAGAGTCGTCATCTCCAACATCAGAGGGGACAACACATTTTCATTTAGTTCCTCCACATTGGACATGTTCTGGATATAGATCAGTTCCGCCTGAACCTTGCCCCCGACCCGAAAGGGGTGGAAGATCACATCATAGCAATCGGTAAACAGATCGCGAAAAATCCGCCGATTTTCTTCGAAGTCGGCATGCAACGAGGTATTCAAACTCTCCTCCCGGCTGTCGATCCCTTGGGAAACAACCCCTGTTTTTCGTTTTTTTCGCCTGCGAAACCTGC
>CAUGKZ010000271.1 GCA_959600065.1 uncultured Kroppenstedtia sp.
ACTTTGATTCGCCTTTGCGCTCTTTGCAAGAGATCGTAGCCGTCCCACCATCCCCATCCCTTCAAGCGATATTTCACGATGGAGGCAATGGGAAGAGTAAAAGGATCCTTTCGTTCCCATCATCCCACTTTATGCTTCATCAACAGCCCTGGAAGCAGCAAAATGATCTTTCCGAAAGTTTCGGCCCCTGTCCAACACTCAGATTCGGAGCCGGGGAGAACACGACCTTACTACCCAAAATATGGTTCATCAACGCGCCTGATAAAATGAGGTGCAGTCAACCATAATAGGAGGGAATCCAAGCGGAAAACCAAAGAAAGGTGAGGGTCTCCCATGGAACTATTAAAAGAGTTGACTGAAGCGAAGGGCGTTTCAGGGTTTGAGGGAGAAATCCGGCAAATCATGCGCCGGGAGTTAGAACAACAAGTGGACCGGGTAGTGACGGACCAGATGGGCGGGATCTTTGGAGAGAAAAAAGGATCCCATGAGAACCCTAGAATTCTGTTGGCCGGTCACCTGGATGAAGTGGGATTCATGGTGACGAAAATCAGTAAAAATGGTTATCTCTATTTCACACCCTTGGGGGGCTGGTGGGAACAGGTTCTTCTTTCTCAGCGGTTGACAGTCATGACCGAGAAAAAGAATTTCACCGGAGTGATTGGCTCCAAACCCCCACATCTATTGACGACGGAAGAACGGAACAAAGTTTACCCGATGCAGGAAATGTATATCGATGTAGGAGCCAAGGATGCGGAGCAGGTGAAAAAATGGGGAATCCGAGTGGGAGATCCCGTGGTTCCCATCTGTCCCTTCGAAATGATGCCCGATCACGATACGATCCTAGCTAAGGCCTTGGACAATCGGTTTGGATGCTATCTCGCTCTGGAAACACTGAAACGGCTGAAGGAGGGAGACCACCCCAATACCGTGATGGCAGGCGCCACTGTCCAGGAAGAAGTGGGTCTGCGGGGGGCGAACACGGCTCCCTACGCGACAAAGCCGGATGTAGCCTTTGCCCTTGATGTGGGAATTGCCGAGGACGGTCCGGGGAGCGATAGTGACAAACCTCGATTGGGCGGGGGTCCCTTGATCACCTTCCTCGATGCCACGATGATCCCGAATATCCGGCTGCGCAACCTAGTGATTGAGACTGCCGAGGAGCATCAAATTCCATATCAAGTGGATACGATGACTGGAGGAGGAACCGACGCGGGCAGATTTCATCTCCATCGCCGTGGAGTGCCTTCCATCGTGATTGGTGTTCCCACCCGCTATATTCACAGCCATGTATCTATGGCCAGCAAGAGTGACATTGAGTATTCTGTCAAATTGCTGACGGCAGTGGTCAGGAAGCTGAACTCCGAGACAGTGAACTCCTTCGGCTTTGACGGTTAATCCCAAAACCCGCGAACATGCGGGTTTTTACTATTCCATCTCATGGATTGACCCAATTTCCAGCCATGGAAAACATAGCGCTTTCATGATAAGATGAAGAACGAAAACGGATAGGGAGAGAGATTGGAAAATGAACAAGTTCAATGAATTTCTGAATTATATGGAAGCGGATCTTTCCAATTTGCCCACACTTCCAGCGTCTGAGTTGTTGGAGCAGACGGGGCCTGATCGGCTTTATCTGGTGTTCGTCGATATTATCAATGGATTTTGTGAAGAAGGGGCTTTGGCCTCTGACCGCGTGGCACAGATCGTGGAACCGGTGCGCCAACTGGCACAATTCTCGGTGGATCAAGGGATTCCTCCTCAAAACTTGATTTTTTTACAAGATGATCACTCGCCGAATGCAGCAGAATTTAGTTCCTTTCCATCCCATTGTGTAAGGGGCACAGCTGAGGCCGACACGGTAAAAGAGCTTCGCCCTTTCCTGGAAGCACCTGGTGCGAGACTGTTTCGCAAGAATGCCACCAACGGTCTGTTTGGCAGAGACGAGAAGGGGCTACGTTTTTTTGAATTTTTGGAAGAGGTGTTCCGACAAGGCCCTGCCACCTTTGTGGTGACCGGGGACTGCACGGACCTTTGCATCTATCAAAATGCGACAGGCATTCGGCTGTTGGCAAACGAACATGATGCCGATGTCCGGGTGGTGGTTTCCGGTGAACACACCCAAACTTTTGATACCCCGGTTGAAACGGCAAAATCCATCGGCGCCCATGCTCATGATGGAGAGTTTATGGATCATATGTTTCTCTACCACATGAAGCTGAATGGGGTGGAGGTGGTACGCGCCATTCAAGTGGATTCAAGCGTGTCTGATTAAAGAGAAGGGGAAAGGCCTGGTAACGGATATGGAAGATCGGAGAAACCATTGCCTCCCCGGAAGGGATGACTCCGACACGCCTACATATGAGAGGGAGGGGGAGAAGCTTGCGAACGGAAGAGATGCTATTGAATGTGGGTCCGCAACACCCGAGTACGCATGGGGTGTTTCGGCTGATTCTGCGGATTGACGGAGAAATCATCCGGGAGGCCCAACCCCGGATCGGCTATCTCCACAGGGGAACGGAAAAACTGGCGGAAGATTTGACTTACAACCAGATTATTCCTTACACGGACCGCATGGACTATCTCAATGCGATGAACAACAATCACGCGATCGTCCTTGCCGTGGAAAAACTGATGGAGTTGGAGATTCCGGATCGAGCAGAGCATCTCAGAGTCATCGTTACTGAGTTGAACCGGGTGGCCAGTCATTTGGTCTGGTTCGGTACGTATCTGATGGATATCGGGGCGTTGAGTCCGTTTTTGTATGCTTTTAAAGACCGGGAGAAGATCCTCGAGCTGTTCAATGAGCTGTGCGGCGCCCGCCTCACCTACAACTACATGCGGGTGGGTGGTGTGAAGTGGGATGCGCCGGATGGCTGGTTGGAGAAGGTGAGGGACCTCATCACTTATCTCCGGCAGCAACATCAGGTATATATGGATCTAGTAGCGGGAAACGAGATTTTCCAAGCTCGGGTGAAGGGAGTGGGCCGTTATGACGCTCGGACGGCGGTGGAATACGGCTTATCCGGGTCCAATCTGCGATGCACGGGGGTCAAAAGGGATCTGCGCAGGGACCGCCCCTACTCCATATACGACCGTTTCGATTTTGAGGTACCGGTAGCGAGGGGCGGGGACTGCCGGGACAGGTTCTATCTTCGCATGGAAGAGATGTTACAATCCCTCCGGATCGTGGAGCAGGCAGTGGAAAGGATTCCCGATGGGCCAATCATGGCCAAAATTTCGCGAGTCATCCGACCTCCAGCAGGAGAAGTCTACTCAGCGGTGGAAAATCCTCGAGGCGAACTGGGGGTCCATCTCGTCAGCAAAGGGAAAGACAAGCCTTGGCGCCTCCATTGGAAACGGCCCTCCTTTAGTAACCTGCAAATTCTTCCACACCTACTGGAAGGTGAAAATGTGGCCAATCTGGTCGCGATCCTCGGTGCTGTCGATATCGTTTTGGGGGATGTGGATGCTTGATAAAGGCAACCTATTTTGCGGCCGGAAGGCCGTTTTTTTATTTTGGGTTATAAAGGACCCCCTTCTTGTACATATAATGGAGAGAGAAGCCCGTCCGGCGTAGTTCTCGCAAGCTTGTCAGATCTTTGGTATCATAGATGAGGAGTTTAATAAACACCTATGCCGATTCAGGGCCTGGGTTGATGTACCGAGAAAACGAGGTTGAACCATGGAACAGACTGTAATGGATCTACTGTCTCAATACGGATATCTCGGGATTTTCTTCTTCCTAGTGCTAGGGATTATCGGACTGCCCCTGCCCGATGA
>CAUGKZ010000272.1 GCA_959600065.1 uncultured Kroppenstedtia sp.
CTCTTGCAAAGAACGCAAAGGCTCTTCACCGTCCCACCATCCCGACCTGATTTCCAACCTAAAATATGGCTCATCAACACGCCTGATTTTTTCACAACCTCCCGAGGAGTCACTCGATTACCAATTATCAGAAATATGGTTGTTCCGGATTTAGATCAAAATCGCTGTAACAGCGCGAGAAAATACAAGGAGGAGGAAATAAATAAGAGGTACGAAGGCATCATAACAAGCCTGTCGATTAGCCATAAAGATGATGGGATGCTCGTAACAAATCGAACAAGGAAAGCACCCATTCCGGGTGAAGTTGAAAGTTCCATAGATCACGCATGAAATCCAGCATGGAAACAGATTGGAAGCGACGGGGTTTCTTCCAGTTATAAAACATATGAAGCAAAACATAGGCAATACAGGAACCAAACAGTTGGTCATAAACCGCATTCTCCGTCGTCCAAAACAGAGTCGAGACATTCAGGTGTTGCTTAAGCCAACAAGGAAAAACCTCCACTTGCCAGCGGGAATGGTACAGATCGGCAATCACCTCGGATCTACACAGATCAGATTCGTCACGATGTGGATGGCCTTTCCTTGATCATTGTGAAAGGAAACGATCCGAGACGGACGGGAGATCCCTTGAAGAGTGGCCGCGATGTCCTGAAATACAGGGGACGTTGGGGTGAGTCAAGGGTTGTACGTGAGTGATTTTCATATTTTTGCGTAAACGCACAACAAAGAAGACCCGCTGGTCATCCCTCTTTTCTAACCGTTTGCCATGAATGTATCTTCGATCTTGAACCACCACGTGGTGGGGCTCTTGCAACAGGGCTTGGGCCGCAGAGAATCGTGTATCCGGGCCGTGGAAGCCTCTGCTTGTAACAGGGATGGATCCGCTGTATTGAGCCGGACGTGTAACTTCACCCCCACTTAATCTCTTCGAAAATAAGCCCAAGGGAGTCGCCCCTTTCTGACCGTGATCGTAGTAGAATCGAGGGCTTCAATGGGAAACGGAATCGAAAGGGTCGCTGAATGAGGGTACGGAGGACCTCTTGCATCATCTCAAAAGGTACTTCTCTCGCTTTCTTCGCCAAGGTGGAATGATCCACTGAAGGAAGTCCGGTGCAGATTGGAAGTTGTTTTTAGCTATACCGGAATCCTGTCCATTGTCCGATGGCAGCCGCGACCCACAAGTCATAGGAGGAAAATTTACGTGCGGCATCCTGGTATTCATTAACCCGGGCCAACTCGGCCCATTCATCACAGCTATAGAGGGATTGCAGAAGATCGAAAAGTAGGGTATTCTGCTTCAAATATTTGGCTAATCGACAGCGCTGATGTAAGGCAATTCTTTATCGGTTAATAAGGTTCTCGTAAGACTAAAAGCGAATCACCACCCATGGGTGGCACCGACTTATTGAAACGGAAGAATTGAGACACATAAAGTGTCGATGATTAAACCGAATTGGATTAGTTGGAACGCCGTATGAGGTGAAAGTCTCATGTACGGTGTGAACGAGGGGGAAAAGGGGGCGATAATGTCAAACCCTTACCTATTCTTATGAATAACTTTAAAATAAAACTTTACCGAAGCTGTTTGCCGATGTGGCGCAAGAATCAGAGAAGCTATGGTTCCTGAAATGGAGACGAAGTTGCCAATTGGGAGGTTTATTATGGGACAATTAGATGGAAAAGTAGCTGTGATTACCGGTGGAAGTGGTGGCATTGGGAAGGAAACGGCCAAGCGATTTTTAAAAGAAGGGGCAAAGGTTTCACTCGTTGATGTGAACGAGGAGGCTCTTAACGAAGCAAAATCGGAACTTGAATCCTTTGGTGAGGTAGTGGCAATCAAAGCCGACGTTTCCAACGAATCAGATGTAAAAAACTATGTACAAAAGACGTTGGATCAATTCGGTACGATCGATGTGTTCTTCAATAACGCAGGGATTGAAGGTAAAGTAGCTCCCATCACGGAACAAAAGGTGGAGGACTTTGACCAGGTCCTTAACGTAAATGTTCGAGGCGTGTTCCTAGGGTTAAAACATGTTTTATGAATAACAAAAACGGAAGCATTATCAACACTTCTTCTGTGGCCGGCCTCGCTGGATCCCCGGGTGTTGCACCTTACGTCACATCCAAACACGGCGTTGTGGGGCTTACAAAAGTTGCTGCTCTCGAGGCGGCCTCAACTAATGTTCGAGTCAATTCTATTCACCCGGCTCCAGTAAACACAAGAATGATGCGCTCCCTTGAAAAAGGCTTTAATCCGGAAAATGCTGAAGCTGCCAAGGAGGAACAGACGGCTTCCATTCCATTAAATCGGTATGGTGAAACGGAGGATATTACTAACCTCGTGTTATTCTTGGCTTCCGATGAAAGCAAGTTTATCACCGGCGGTCAATATCGTGTCGATGGTGGTATGGGTGCAAGTTAGGATGCAGTGTGAAACAATGACAGCCGTGAACCTGCATGATGGCAGGGGTCCACGGCTGTTTTTGTTTGTAAAAAAAGTTGTAGGTTATAGTTAGACTATTTTGATCTCCCCTAATATCCCAGCGATCTGTATTTTTTACTGATGCCGAATGCTTTGCCGATATCGGCAAGCACCTCATCTTCATAATCAAAAAGATAATAACTTTGCTGAATATGACTACAGGACGCCTGTCGATAATTTAAAGGCTCTACACCATTAGTGCTTGATTTCCCGAACTTGTTTGCTACTAGCAAAACAGTCTAGAATGGATGTCGGCGCTTTACTTGATGGTCGAAACAGCCGTCAAACCAGGCGTGTTGATTAACCAAAATAAGTATAATACTGACGAGTTCGTCGAAGGGAATCAAACAATAGAAGAACCCCATTCAGCAGGTGTGGCTACCGTCAGTTTTTCCCCTTGCCTGATGGTCAGATGCGGAGAGGATAGTCAACGCTCCTTTGTTGGATGGCATCGAATCGTGGTAGCACAGGATCTCGTCACTTGAAATAGGGCTGATCCACACGCCCACCTGTGATAAAACCACATCCTGCCGAGCAGTCCTTCTTGGTTCCACTTTCCTTGGAAACAAGTATGCCTCATGCTTTCCTCCATTCCAAACAGACTAGGACTTATAAGGAGGTGAGCATGAATGGGGCGCACCCGTAGTAGCAACCGACTGTTGGTACCTGGCTCGGCTGCCGTGTTGCAACAGTACAAAGAAGAGATCGCCTCGGAATTTGGTGTTCAGCTGGGGGAATCGACCTCAGCTCGGGCCAATGGTTCTGTGGGAGGAGAGATCACGAAACGATTGGTCAGTCAAGCCCAACAGCAACAATCAGGCGAATAATCGGAAAAAGGAATCATCCAGAGTGATCCTTGATGATGCGGTTGAAAGCCGCATCGTTTTTTTATGAGGACGTACACGACAAGTGCGGATCTCTCATAAACTTCATCGACTCCATTTTTTTCGGACTTGTCTCATATTCTTGATTCGGCGGGCATATGGCTATTTTAGAAGATGGAGGGCATGTGCCATGGGGAAACTGGGCAGCAAGATGAAGAGAGTGGCTGCAGATTGGCTGGATTTACCCCGGGATGTGGCGGGGAATCTGCCGCGGGTGACCTGGGTCGGGCCCTATCGAGTTCACGTGGAAAACCATCAAGGCGTGGAACATTTCAGTGAGGAGGAGCTGCGGATGCGAACTCAGAAGGGATTGTTGGCCATCCGCGGCAAAAAGTTGGTCATCCATGCGATTTACTCAGACGAAGTATGGGTAGAGGGGGAAATCTCAGAGGTGA
>CAUGKZ010000273.1 GCA_959600065.1 uncultured Kroppenstedtia sp.
AGATCGGAGCCGTCCCACCCTCCCCGTCCCCTCAAGCCATATTTTACGTTGGGGCAATGGGAAGAGCGAAAGGTCTATTTCGTTTCCTACATCCATTCCTGGTTAATCAACAGCCCTGGACGACAGGCTGTGTTATGAAAAAGTCTGAGGAGAGACCTGCTTATGTGTTACAAACAAATTCTGATCATTGAAGATGAAGTCAAGATTGCCCGGGTGATTCAATTGGAGTTGCAATACGAAGGCTATGAAGTGGAGAGTGCCACAGATGGCGTCCAGGGTTTGAAGCTGGCGAAGAGGAAACACTGGGATTTGATTCTGTTAGACATCATGCTCCCGGGTTTGAACGGAATTGAGGTATTGCGGCGGTTTCGGTTGGAAGATGAGGGAACGCCGGTTATTTTATTGACGGCACGGGATGCTGTTCCCGACAAAGTGACCGGACTGGACCAAGGTGCCAACGATTATATCACCAAACCATTTGAGATTGAAGAATTGCTGGCCCGAATCCGAGCTTGTATCCGCACCAGTGAAAGGTGGAGAAAATCCACGGAAGAAGAAACGCTGGTTTTGGAAGACTTAGAGGTGAATCCCAGCACCCGGGTGGTGGTGCGGGCAGGACGGGCGCTGGATTTGACGCCTAGAGAATTTGATCTGTTGGTTTTTCTTCTGCAAAACCAGCGTCAAGTGCTTAGTCGAGAACAGATTATCACCCAAGTTTGGGGATATGATTATTACGGAGATACCAATGTGGTAGATGTTTACATCCGTTACTTACGAAAAAAAATCGATACGGGGTTTGACTTCCCGCTGATTAAAACGGTTCGTGGGGTCGGATACAGCATGCGAGGTCCACAAGAATGAAACTCGGTACCAAAATCCAACTCTTCACCACTCTTTGGATGGTAATGATCCTCGTTCTGATCAATACGGGTATTTATGCCCTGTTTTATCATTCTGCGATGAGCCTGGAGCTGACACGGTTACAAGATAAAACCGAAAGCATGGTTAAAGCAGTGAAAGGGGAGCTGGCCACTCCCGGAGGAGCCACACGACTGCTTCGCGCCTATATTCCGGAAGAGGGGATGATCCGGGTGGTGGATCAGCGAAATCGAGCCGTCTTAACCGTGACGGAGAATCCAAATCTGACCCGAATCAAACCCAAGTACGAAAATCAAGAAAGTCATCGTAGGATTCACGTGGATCAGCGTCCCTATTTATCGGTTGTGTATCCGATGGTATGGGAAAACGGAGATGTAACCGATATGGAAGTGACACAGAGTCTGGAAGGGATTTACGCCAATTTGAAGATGTTGCGGTGGGTTTTAGGTGTGGCTGGGTTGGCGGTCCTGGTTCCAACGTTGATGGGCGGAAGGATGTTGACACGGTTGATTCTCCGTCCCATCCATTCCTTGACTCAAACCATGGAAATGAACCAACGACAAGGTTCCTATCAACATCTAGAAACCGGGCGCAGATCCAAAGACGAATTATACTGGATGGCAGTTACCTTCAACCGGATGATGGATATATTGAAAACCCATTACGAAAAACAACAGCAATTCGTGTCGGATGCTTCCCATGAACTGAAGACTCCATTGACAGTCATTGAGAGCTATGCAAAATTGCTGAAACGTTGGGGAATGAAACGGCCGGAGATTTTAAAGGAAGCGGTGGACTCCATTCATTCGGAAGCGGTACGGATGAAGGAGATGACCCGGCAGATGTTGGAGCTGGCCACAGAGGAGCATCATGAAGTCCTGGAAATCGAGGAAACCGAGCTGGTTTCTTTTTGCGAAGCTTCTTTGAAGCCGTTGCGTAAGACCTATCAGCGAGATATTGAATTGAAGTCGGACAGAGAAACGGTTTATGCAGAAGTGGATCAGCAAAAAATCAAACAACTTCTGTTTATTCTGCTGGATAATGCACTCAAGTACAGTGAAGGCTTAGTGACGGTCCATGTGGGGAAAAAAAGGGAGAATCCCTTCCTTTCAGTGACAGATCGGGGCGTTGGAATTCCAGCAGAGGAGCAGGAACGGATCTTTGAACGGTTTTATCGGGTGGACAAAGCGAGAAGTAGGGATACAGGGGGCACGGGTCTAGGCCTTTCCGTTGCTAAAAAGATTGTCAAAGCCCATGGGGCGGAAATCGATGTGGAGAGTAAAGAAAATCAAGGGACGACGGTGACCGTTAGTTTCCGGAAAGGTGTTCCGCTTCAGGAGGGGAGAGACGAATGAAAAAAAGAGGATGGGCAGTGCTGGCAGCGGTGGTAATTCTCATCGGGGTCGGCTGGGGAATCAAGCAGTTCCTGGACCGGGACTTCTCTCCGGATTTGTCATCCAAAGAGGTGATCCGGATGATTGAAGATCGCTATCCCGGCCGAGTGACCCAGGCACAGTTGGACCCAGAGCAGAGACAACCGCAATATGATTTGAAACTGGAAGCCACGGGAGGAATCTATAAAATTCGGGTGGATGCCGAGTCAGGGAAGATACTTGAGATGACGCAGGCAAAAGAACAGGGTCCAACTCAAGAACAAGACACAAATCCGAATCAAACCCAACTCTCCCGCAGTGAAGTAGAGGAAATAGCCAGGAAGCAATTCCAGGGTCGGATCAAGAAAATTGATTTGGAACGGGAAGACGGGCGCTTGGTTTATGAAGTGGTCATGAAGTCGGCAAACCAGGAAGCCGAGCTGGAGGTCGATGCCCATAACGGCCGAGTTTTGTTGCTGTCTATTGAGGAGGAGGACTGATCTTTTCATTTCATTTATAAGGGGATTCTCATCAAATTCTAATCTCTCTGAAGTGATCTTCTCATATTCGGACCTTAATATGTAAAGCAGATCGAGATGAGCTATGGAGGGCGCCATTAAGGGCCCCTGTGGATGACTTGCACCACTTCTAGGATTAAAGGAGAGATGAAGAATGAAGAAAACGTGGTTGTCTGTATTGGCGGGTGCTGTGATTATTTCCGTTGCCGGAATGGGTGCCAATCAGATGTTTGCCTCTGATGACCATGGATCCAGTCCGCAAAAAGAGGAAAATCAAACAGAACAAAAGTTGTCGGAGCAGGAAGTCATGAAAATTGCCAAGGATGAGTTTGATGGGAAAGTGACTGAAGTGGAGTTGAAATATAAAGGTGAAACGCCTGTTTATGAAGTGGAATTGATCAAGGCGGGGACAGAAGCGGAAATCAAAGTGGATAGCAACTCCGGTAAGATCCTGAAGAAGGAAACAGAAACCAAAGAGACAGATAACGCTGCATTACCCGAAGAGGATGTTTTCAAACCAGGGATTACGATGAAGCAAGCAGAGAAGATCGCTTTGCATGAAGCGGGAGAAAAAGGACAGATTAAAGAGATCAAACTGGAAAAAGAGGATGGGCAGTTGATTTATGAAGTGGAAATACAATCCGGTACACAGGAAACGGAGATCGAGATGGATGCCCAATCCGGGAAAGTACTTGAAGTGAGTACAGAGCAGGAAGACTGATTAACAGCAGAATCTCGTTCATCTGAGCATGGAATAGAACAAGGCAGGCGGGAGAGGGACGAAGCATTGAAACCGGCTCACTCTCATCCGCCTGTTTCTCAGAGTAGCAGAGAAAAACAAAATTGAAATTAGGGGTTGACCACAAAGATTCTCCATGATATATTATTACTTGTCGTCGCGAGATACCGTTGCGACGCAGAAGAGTGAGATGCACCTTGAAAACCGGATATAGAAGAGCCAAGAACAGATTTCACCGAAGCA
>CAUGKZ010000274.1 GCA_959600065.1 uncultured Kroppenstedtia sp.
AAGTGATCGCCTTCCCCGTTCGCTTGGACATTTTGACCAATTCTCCACCCTGGTACAGCTTCACCATCTGGGTGATGAGGAAAGTCATCTTGTTTACATCGAAACCCAGGGCAGCCATGGCCGCTTTCATCCGGGGGACATAGCCATGATGATCCGCACCGAAGATATCGACAATCCGGTCGAAGCCCCGATTATATTTGTTGCGATGATACGCGATATCCGGAGTGATATAGGTGTAGGAACCATCCTGTTTCACCAACACCCGGTCCTTGTCATCTCCAAACTGGGAGGACTTCAGCCAGAGCGCCCCCTCCTGCTCATAAGTCTGGCCCAGTCGGGTCAGCTCCTCCACACTCTCTTGGACCGAACCAGAGTCGTGCAGGGATTGTTCGCTGAACCAGCTGTCAAATTGAACCCGGTAATCCTGCAGGTCTTTTTGGATTCCTTCCAACAGCCGGTCCAGACCGTATCGGCGAATCCAGGCCAACCGCTCCTCTTCATCCAGACGGAGTAGCCGGTCTCCTTCCTCCTCGGCCAATTGTTTTCCCAATTCGACGATGTCCTGACCGCGATAGCCATCCTCGGGAAAGTCCACTTTTCGGCCGAGGGCCTCCTGGTAGCGGGCTTCCAGAGACAGGGTCATGTTGCGAATCTGATTGCCAGCATCATTGATGTAATATTCCCGGGTCACATCATATCCCGCGGCTTCCATCAAATTGCACAGCACATCGCCGATCGCCGCCCCCCGGGCGTGTCCCAGGTGAAGACTGCCGGTGGGATTGACGCTGACAAACTCCACCAGGACCTTTTCCCCGTTGCCAGCAGAACTGCGGCCGTAGGCATCCCCCGCTCGCCCGATCTCCACCAACACTTCGCGCAGCTGGGAACGATCGATAAAAAAGTTGATAAAACCGGGGCCTGCGATATGGATCTCTTGAATTGCCACCTGATCTCTGTGGATCCCAGCCACAATTATTTCAGCAATCTGGCGGGGGTTTTTCTTGGCGATTCGGGCCAGTTGCATCGCCATATTGGTCGCCAGGTCCCCGTGGGATTTTTCCCGGGGCACTTCTAAAACCACCTCCGGGAGCTCCTCTGCTGTCGCCAAGCCCGCTCGGAGCACTGCCTCCCGAATCTCCTGTCTCAGGTTCTCCTTCATCCGTTCCAATGCATTCATGCTTGGTCAGGCACCTCCGTCCATTGAATCAGCAACTGATACCGGCCCATCGGTTCCCCGGCCATCCTCAGGCGAAAGGAAAATTGAATCTGTCCCCGCATCTCTTTCCTTTCCCGCCGGTAGGCCAAAGTATGAACCTCCATCTCTGATGAGCCCCCTGGTGTCTCCACCACACAGATGGTGGTCTCTCCGGGATGGTACCTCTGTCTATAAGCGATCATTCCCTGCCGGATAATCGTGACTTCCTCTTCTCCGGCTTTCACCGTCGTCCTCACTTCATCCGGTGTCCCCGGCTCTTCTGTGTACTTCAGCACCCATTCCTGTTCCCGTTCGATCCACCGGCCATCCATCTCTTGTGAAATCTCCTCAGGATCCCTATTGTCTTCCGGGTCGATCGTGGAGATGATCGAAAGTCGGATCTGTTTCAGGGCTGATCGCTCTCCTTTCGATTGCTTTGTATCTTATCATGGGCAATCTGCCATTTCCAGTGACCTAGTGCCTCTTCAGGCAACTTTGATCTTGTTTTCAGCGAGGTGGGAACAGGGGTGGTGAGGCGGCTCCGATCTCTTGCAAAGAGCGCATAGCGAGACCGGGAACGGAGTGACCTTGGCGAGACTTGTGCCCTATGGGTACAAAGGCTCTCCGCCTTCTCACCATCCTTTCCCTTCTCTGATTTTCCACACAATGATCGCTGAGGGAGCACTAGAAGCATTGAGTATTCGTGCTGGCCGGGTCGGTAACCAATTCTCCCTATGAACAGCTTTTTCACAACGTTTCCCGATAGGGATCAGCGGGAGAAGCCGAGGAGCATCTCCCGGATCACCTTGGCCGCAGTCACCGGGGTCTGTTCGGTAGGATCGTAGATTGGGGCTACTTCCACTAGATCGGCTCCCACCACCTCCACATCGGAACGAGCGATCAGATGAATCGCCTGCAAAAGTTCCCTGGAAGTGATCCCACCGGGTTCCGGCGTTCCAGTCCCCGGTGCAAAGGCTGGATCCAGCACGTCGATATCCACAGTCACATACACCCGCCGTCCCTGAAGACCGGGGAGCTCTTCCTTCAGGGGCTGGAGCACTTCAAAGGGATGAAAATGGATTTTCCCCTGCTCCGCATATGCAAACTCCTCCCGTGTCCCGGAGCGGATACCAAACTGGTATACATTTTCCGGACCCAGCAACTCCGCGATCTTGCGCAAGGGAGTGGCGTGGGACAAGCTTTCCCCTTCATAGTCAGTCCGCAGATCGGCGTGAGCATCCAGTTGGATCACCGCCAGATCCCCGTAAGTTTTACGCAGAGTTCGGACCACTGGCCAGGTGACCAGATGTTCTCCGCCGATCCCCAGAGGCATCTTCCCCTGTTGCATGATCCGCTCCACGAACTCTCCAATGGCGACCGTGCTTCGCTCGGGATTGCCAAAGGGCAGAGGGAGATCGCCAGCATCATAATAGTTTACTTCGGAAAGATCCCGCCTCAGATATGGGCTGAACTCTTCTAACACCAGGGACGCTTCCCGAATCCGTTTGGGGCCGAAGCGAGAGCCAGGGCGAAAACTGGCCGTCCAATCCATCGGCATACCGTAGATCACGATAGAGGAGGATTCCAACTCCGGATGCGCCCCGATAAATACATTACCGGAATAAGCTTCATCCAATCGCATCCTTCATTTCGCCTCCCGAATCGTCAATTCCTCCACAAAGCGGGGTAACTGGAAAAGAGCTTGATGCAACTCCGGCTGGTAGTACCGGGTATCCGGTACTTGAAGTCGCTCCGGCGGCACTTTTAGTGGATCTGGCCCCTTGGAACCCAGTGTGAAGCTCCACAGTCCACTGGGATACGTGGGAATGCTGGCAGTGTACAGCCGGGTGATGGGAAAAGTATCCGAGAGATCTCGGTACACCTGTGCAATCAGATCTCGGTTGAACCAAGGGGATTCCGTTTGCGCCACCATCACTCCCTCGGGCCGCAGAGCTTGGAAGATCCCCTGATAAAAGGCTTTCTGAAACAATCCCACCGCCGGCCCCACCGGCTCCGTGGAATCCACCAGAATCACATCATACTCCTCCGGATGATCTTCGATATGCTTGATACCGTCTTCCACCCGAATCTCCACCCGGGGATCCCCCAAAGCACCGGCAATCTCTGGAAAGTATTCTTGGGAAACTTCAATCACTCGGCCATCGATCTCACACAGAACCGCTTTTTCCACAGCAGGATGTTTCAATACCTCTCGGATCGCCCCGCCGTCTCCCCCGCCAACTACCAACACCCGTTTCGGTGAAGGATGGGTGTTCATACCTACATGGGTCAACATCTCATGATAAACAAATTCATCCCGATCTGTGGTCATCACCATGCCGTCCAGCACGAGCATACGCCCGAACTGATTCGTCTCGATCACATCCATTCTCTGAAAGGGAGTCTGTTCATGGTGCAGCGTGCGGCTAATCTTGGCCGTGATCCCGAAGTGGGGAGTCTGTTTCTCTGTATACCAAAGTTCCATGTCCATCGTTCCATGACTCCTTCCCGCTGGTCCGTATCCTGAGAATAAAAACCTTTCCT
>CAUGKZ010000275.1 GCA_959600065.1 uncultured Kroppenstedtia sp.
ATTGGTTCGTCGAAAATTGTCCTTCCGGTACATATTTCTGGACCCACCTTACCGGGAAACGTTTTTGCCGGAACTCCTGACGTATATATCAGAACACGATTTATTGGAACCCTGTGGGGTCCTGGTGGCAGAACAAGGAGCCGACTCCCGGCTTGAATCCCGATATCACCATCTGTCTCGAGGCCGGGAGCTGGTGTACGGTCAGACAAAGATCCATCTTTATTATCCTGGAGGTGCAAAGGATGCGGGTGGCAGTTTATCCGGGGAGCTTTGACCCGATCACCAATGGACATCTGGACATCGTGCAGAGAGGAGCGAGGGTGTTCGATCGGGTGGTGGTTGCCGTTTTGCATAACTCCCAAAAGAAACCGCTTTTTTCTGTGGAAGAAAGGATTCGTCTAATCCAGGAAGTGACCGGGGAAATGGAGAATGTGGAAGTGGACAGCTTTGATGGATTATTGGTGGATTATGTCCATCAACGGGAGGCCCATGTGGTGATCCGGGGGTTGAGAGCAGTTACCGACTTTGAATATGAACTGCAATTTGCATCCATGATGCGGAAGTTGGATTCCCGAGTGGAGACGTTGTTTATGATGACTAACAACCAGTATTCTTTTCTCAGCTCGGGAATTGTCAAAGAAGTGGCTTCCGGTGGGGGCAATATCAAAGGTTTGGTGCCGGAAGCAGTGGAGAACGCCCTTGCCGGAAAGTACGGTTATTGAAAACCCGATGCTACCATCGGGTTTTTTTGGGTGGGGTGTTGACTGATCTGCCCGCTTCTTCAGTGGGTTTTTTTCGTCCGAAATCCTTTGAAAAATTGGATGCTCGTTCCTATCAAAATCAAGATCCCAAGCAACAGGATCGCTCTCCATCCCAGAAAGGAAACCCGTTCCGCCAGTCCATGCCATCCAGTCTCGGGAAGTTGGCGGAGAAAAGCGGGGACGGTGGCGTCGGAATAGCGAATATACTGTTCCACCGGATTCCAGAGCAGCAGAGTGATCCAACCGGCGAGCACACCGTGAATCAGGCGAGCGACACAGTAAGGGGCGTAACGGATATCCGTCCGGCTCAAGATGCTGGCCACCTGGGCGTGGACAGACAGGCCACTCCATGCCGTGACGGCGCTGACGATTGTGATTTTATAGGCGATGTGGACGGTGTTGGGCACCTGGCTGGCAACTTGGGCACCCAGTGTAATTTCAAAGAGGCCGGATATGACCGGGGATGCCAGTTCCGCGGGGATTCGGATGAGGGAAAACAGCTGACCGATTGCCGCAGATATCCATGTGGTGATCCCCACTTGACTCAGTACTTCGATCACGACGGAAAACATCATGATAAATCCGCCGACCATCATCAAAGTGTTGATCGATGAGGTGATGGCATCCCCCATCAACTCTCCCAGACTGCGGCCGTCTTTGATGCGGGCTTGATGCATTTCCCGATAGGCCCGAATCAAGAAATGGCCATCGCTCTTTACTGGTACAGGGGTGGTAGGTCCCTGAGGATCATGAAAGCGCATCAGAAATCCGAGTAGCAAACTGGAGGTATAGTGGGCGATTGCAATGATCACCCCCAGGGAAACATCATGGAAAAAGCCTACGGCGACAGCGCCAAACATAAACAAAGGATCAGCGGTGTTGGTAAAGGAGACCAATCTTTCCCCTTCGGATCGAGTGATTAGTTTTTGTTCCCGTAAACGGGCGGTCAGCTTGGCTCCGATGGGATAACCCGAAGCGAGTCCCATCGCCATGACAAAGCCCGCTGTCCCAGGGACACGGAAGATCGGTCGCATCAAGGGCTCCAACAAAACCCCGAGAAAGTGGACGACGCCGAATCCCATCAAAATCTCCGAAGCGATAAAAAAGGGGAGTAAAGCGGGAAAAACAACATCCCACCAGGTTTTCAGTCCCTTGAGTGAAGAATTGAAAGCTTGCTCCGGAAACAGGATGAGGGAGCCCACGAGAAACAGGGCGGTCCCCCCTAGAGCGAGAGAGCGGAAGTGGCTTTGGAAGGGTTGCTTCATCGGCTCCATTCAAATCCTCCCGTTCATCTACTGAGTTTGGTACATGTCTACGCCTGAGAGAAAAAAATTAGACCGCCTGTCTCATGAAAGGACGGGAGGATGAGAAAAGATGGGGTGTATCCACGGCAGAGGAGGAGATGGTTTTGCCTAGACCCAAAGTGGGACTGGCGCTCGGTTCAGGAGGAGCAAGGGGGTTGGCTCATATCGGTGTATTGAAGGTGATACAGAGAGAAGGGATTCCTGTGGATGTAATCGCCGGGAGCAGTATGGGGAGTTTAGTGGGCTGCCTCTATGCGGCGGAGTTGGATTGGGAGATGGTTGAAGGATTGGCTGTCCATTTGCCGAGAAAACGCTGGCTGGATCTGACCGTCCCCCGACGGGGGTTTGTGAGGGGGGAAAGAGTGAGAGAGATGATCCGGTTGTTGACACGGGGACGCTCCCTGGAGGAACTTCCGATTCCCATGGGGGTGGTGGCCACAGATCTGAATAGAGGGGAGCAGGTGGTTTTTCAAACAGGCCCTGTGGATCTGGCTGTCCGGGCCAGCATCTCCATTCCCGGTATTTTTGCGCCAGTTCAATGGCAGGGGAGAACCCTGGTGGATGGCGGGGTGATGGATCGAGTGCCCGTCTCCGTGGTAAAAGAGATGGGTGCTGAGGTGATCCTTGCGGTGGATGTGGTGCCCCGGGCGACTACTGTATGTATTGAGAATATTTTTGATGTAATCGTACAGACTCTCAGCGTGATGGAACGGGAGATACTAAATCAGAGATGGGTAGAGGCAGATGTGCTGATCCATCCAGATTTGACAGATATCAGTCCTACGGCATTCACCGATGTCGAAGAGTGTATCCGTCTGGGGGAAGAAGCAGCACGCCTCCAGATCGATCGGATTAAAGGTTTGATTGTGGAGCGGGGAGGCGCGGATTGAATGGGACATTCCAGACCTTGGTACAGACGGCCATGGATTATCACCGGGGTGGTCACGGCAACCTTGTTTTTGTTGTTGTTTGTGATGCCGACACCTTACTACATCATGCAGCCGGGTTCTGCCCTGGAAGTGCGGCCGATGATTCAGGTGGAGGGTTCCAAGAACAAGGAACAAGGTGCCTTTTTCATGACCACCGTTTCCATGCGGGAAGGCAATCTGTTGGGGGCCATTCTCTCCAGATGGGATTCCCGATATGAGTTGTTGCCCAGAGAGCAGGTTTTGGTCGAGGGAGAGGATCCGGTGGAGTATGAGCGGAGACAAAAGGAAATCATGAAACAATCCCAACAAAATGCCGTTTTAGCCGCTTTTCGCGAAGCAGGGCATCCCTATAAGGAGCAGTTGCTAGGTGTCCGGGTTCTGCGGGTTTTGGAAAAAATGTCTGGTGCACAGGTGTTGAAGCAAGGGGATGTGATTCACCAGGTGAATGGAAAGCCGGTGAGAAGTCCGGAAGATCTGATCGGACAACTGAGTGAAAAAAAAGTGGGTGAGACTGTTCGACTGGAACTCACTCGAAAGGGGAAAACTCTCACACCCGAAGTGAAGTTAGGATCGCTGGGAAAAGTGGGTGGGGAAGGTAGACCTGGGATTGGAATCGAGCCGATGACGGAAAGAAAGATTCAAACCCAACCTGAAGTGAAGATTCAAGCAGAGGAGATCGGCGGTCCTTCTGCCGGCTTGATGTTCTCTCTGGAGGTGATCAATCAGTTGGAAAACGGCGAC
>CAUGKZ010000276.1 GCA_959600065.1 uncultured Kroppenstedtia sp.
TGAAGAGTATGGTCACTCATTGGAACGGGAACTGGGCTTCCTGGCGGTACACGGTTTTTTGCACCTGCTCGGATATGATCACGGCACAGATGAAGAAGAAGAGGAGATGTTTTCCCGACAGGAGGCCATCCTGTCCCGCGTCGGATTGACAAGGCAGGGGTGATTTAAGATGCGGAAGTCCTCATTGTTGGCCAGTTTCCGCTACGCCCTGGAAGGTCTCAAATACACCCTCATCACCCAGCAAAACATGCGGATTCATTTTCTGGTGGCTCTCGGTGTGCTGTTGTTCAGTTTGTGGCTTCCCCTCACCAAAGTGGAGGTGCTGCTTCTCTTTGTTTGCATCCTGCTGGTGATCGTCGCCGAATTGTTTAACACAGCTGTCGAAGCGGTAATCGATCTGGTAACCCGAGATTTCCATCCCCTGGCCAAGGTGGCGAAGGATGTAGCGGCGGGAGCCGTGCTTCTGTCTGCGGGAATGGCGGTGGTGGTCGGGCTCAGCATCTTCTATCCCTACTTGGATATCTTCTCTCTCCATTCCTTGGAGCGAGCTTCCCACCCTCTCAACATTGGGTTGGCGGCCTTGATCGTGTTTGATTTTTTCCTCACTCTTTCTTTGAAAGGGGTTTTGATCCGGAGTGACAAGCCGGAATGGGAGCCTAGCATGACCATGTCACTGGCCAGTTTGATTGCGGTTTCTCTGATCATGATGACAGCGAACTGGCTGGTGATCATTCTGGTGTTGTTGTTGTACTTCCTGCTCCTGGGCACTCGATTACGGATGAAAACCCGGAAGCAGGCGGTCTTTCTGGGAGTGATTCTAGGGGTGGTCATCGCTGTTGCCGGTTTTTTTCTGATGTGAGTTGAAAGGAGAGGTCCAATCGGATGTGGAAACGGATCCGTACATATCTCATCCTGGGAGTGATTGCCCTTCTCCCCACAGTGGCAACACTCTACATTTTGAAACTTATTTTTGCAATTATCGATCCGACTTTAGGAGTGGCGACGGCGAAGCTTCTCCAGTGGTTGGGAGTGGTACAGTTTCCGTTGGTGATCTGGGGGATTCGCTTTCAAACCCACATTCCTGGGGTGGGCACTCTGCTCACGCTGGGAATTCTCGTTTTAATCGGGATGTTGGCCCGCAGTTTGATTGGAAGACAGATGCTCCGTTTTACGGAGTTTTTTTTCTCACGGATCCCTCTGGCACGGAACATTTATTCGACGGTTCAACAGATCACAAATACTTTCACCCATGATAAGGCGACTTTTAAGCAAGTGGTGATGGTGGAATACCCGCGAAAAGGGGTTTACACTCTCGGATTTTACACAGGGGAAGGGAACGGAGAGATCCAAAGAAAGAACCAGAAGCGGATGCTCAATATCTTCTTGCCGACCACACCCAATCCCACTTCGGGGTGGCTGGTGCTCGTTCCTTCTACAGAAGTGACCTTTTTGAACATGTCTGTGGAAGACGGGCTGAAATATATCATCTCTGGCGGAGTGGTTGTCCCCCCTGTCAGAGAAATCGATACTGTAAAGGGGTTTAGGAAGGAAGGGATTTCGGGTGAAGCGGGAGCAGTTGATTGAAGAAGCGAAAAAAGTACGGCAGCGGGCGTACGTGCCCTACTCTGGATTTCCAGTGGGGGCAGCGCTCTTAACGGAAGACGGAAGGGTCTTTTCTGGTTGCAATGTGGAAAATGTCTCTTTTGGCCTGACCAATTGCGCGGAACGGACCGCTTTTTTCAAGGCTGTATCTGAAGGGACGAGAAAATTTCAGGCTCTGGCGGTGGTAGGGGCTACCTCTAATCCCATCTCTCCTTGTGGTGCATGCCGGCAGGTGATGGCTGAATTTTGCTCCCCAGGGATGAAAGTATATCTTGCCAACTTGGATGGAGAAATTAAGCAAACGACCGTCGGCGAGCTGTTGCCCGGTGCTTTTGACAAGGAGGAACTCGATGAAGGAACCAACGTTTAAGTCCGGTTTTGTCACTTTGATCGGACGCCCTAACGTGGGGAAATCCACCCTGTTGAATCAGGTGTTGGGACAAAAGGTGGCCATCATGTCGGACAAACCCCAGACGACCCGGAATAAAATCCAGGGGGTGCATACAACCGAGACGGAGCAGATTATTTTTCTGGATACTCCGGGGATCCACAAACCCAAGTCGCGACTGGGCGACTGGATGGTGCAGACCGCTCGGGAAACCTTTGAAGAGGTGGACGTGATCCTGTTCCTGGTGGATGCTAAAGAGGGGATGGGATCTGGGGACCGGTTTATTATGGAACAGTTGAAAGCGGTGAAAACACCGGTCTTCCTCGTCGTCAACAAGATCGATCAGGTGCATCCCGACAGTCTCCTCCCCCTGATCGATGGGTATCGCCGAGTATTTTCATTTAAGGAAGTGGTGCCGGTCTCCGCACTTTATGGCAACAACACCGCCACTCTTCTCGACCTGATCCGCAGGGAGTTGCCTGAAGGACCCGCCTATTATCCCTCGGAGTATGTCACCGATCACCCGGAGCGATTTATCGTTGGGGAGTTGGTGCGGGAAAAGGTATTGCATCTGACCCGGGAAGAGGTCCCTCATTCGGTGGCCGTCGTAGTGGAGGAGATGAAAGAAGAGGAAGAAGGCCGGGTGTTTGTACGTGCCACGATTTACACCGAACGGCAATCCCAGAAGGGGATATTGATCGGAAAACAGGGTTCCATGCTGAAAGAGGTGGGCCGACGGGCCAGGGAAGAGATCCAACGTCTGCTGGGGAGCCGGGTTTACCTCGATCTGTGGGTCAAGGTGAAAAAAGACTGGCGCAACGAGGCGTTTCTGTTGCGGCAGTTCGGTTATCAGGATGAAGATTGACAGGTGGAAACAATATCTAGGAACTACCGTTCATACTCTCCTTTCTGGAGGTCATCCTAACCGTTAGCCAGACTCGTCGGCGGAAAGGATGAGACGGTTTGCGCAATTTTTCCTGGAATTGTTTTGCGGTGACCGGCAACATAGACGCGTATCTCCTGTACAAGGATACTGAAACCCTCGCCGAACGGAGAGATACAGACACTTTGCGGGAGAAGGAAAAAGAGAAAGAGAGTTGAGGGGAAGCATCGATGTTGGAGAAGCTGGAAGGGATCGTCATCCGGACGCGAGATTATGGGGAAAGCCATAAGGTGGTCATTCTGTTTACAAAGGAACAAGGAAAGTATGCAGTAATGGCCAGAGGGGCCAAAAAACCAAAAAGTCGGTTGGCGGCGGTTACCCAGCCCTTTACCTCAGGGGAATATCTCTGCTATGCCGGATCTGGGATGGCCACCTTATCCCAGGGAGATATTCTGGCGTCTCGTCACCTTCTTCGTTCCGACTTGCTTCGGGCTTCTTACGCTGCTTATTGGACTGAATTTCTGGATAAACTGAAGGAGGAAAAAGAACCGGACCCACCGATCTACATTTGGCTCGAGAGGGTGCTGGATCTGCTGGAAGAAGGGGTGGACCCCGAAATCCTGTCCCGAATCTTTGAGTTGAAAGTGTTGGAATCAGCCGGATACCGCCCTCGCTTACAGGGGTGTGTCTATTGTGGAGGGACAGATCTCCCTGTCAAATTTAGTGTTCGGCAGGGAGGTTTCCTCTGTCCCAACTGTTCCCTCCGGGATCCAGAAGCTCTATCCCTTTCTCCTGCCACTGCTCGAATTCTCAGAACCTTGGCTG
>CAUGKZ010000277.1 GCA_959600065.1 uncultured Kroppenstedtia sp.
TCGATCGCCCCATTGGGCGATGGGCCCGCTGGGCTTTATTTCTGCACTTGTGTGGAGTTTCTACAAAGAAATCCAGAGCCTGTCTGAGAAGTTTTCGCCTGCCGGCCCGAGACGTGGTAAACATCGCTTCTGTCTACCGATTGGGATCGGATTGGTGCCTCACCCGCGAAGATGTCTATAACGGGAAAATGTTGCTCCTCTCCCATGGAGTAGAAAAACTTTTCTCTGCCTTGGAGACCGCGGCTGCCATCCATCCTTGGGTTTCAGAGGAAGAGAAGGGACTCCGGGAGGCCTTGCTTCGGTGGCAAGAGGAGATGCCAGTGCGCCATCTAGGGGAGCTAAATGTCAATGGCGGGAAACTGATAGAAGCCATGGGACGCCAGGGGGGACCTTGGACCGGGCAAGTACTGGACATATTGCTGAAAAAAGTGGCTCTCGGAGAACTTCCCAATGAGACCGAGGCACTGCTGGAGGAGGGACGTCGACTTGTCCAGTCGAGTTCGTGAACAGTTGCTCTCTTTTTTCCTGGATAGGCAAGATCATTTTGTATCCGGAGAAGAGATTAGTGATCGGTTGCAATGCAGCCGGACAGCCATCTGGAAACAGATAGAAGAGTTAAGGAAAGAGGGGTATCAGATCGAAGCTCGTCCCAAAAAAGGTTATCGATTGCTTTACCGTCCGGACCGGGTGGCACCGGAGGAGGTCAAACTCCATCTGTCCACAAATCGTTTCGGGCAACAGATTCGCTATCGACAACAGGTGGATTCCACGCAATTGTTGGCCCATGAATGGGCCCGTGAAGGAGTGGAGGAGGGAGCCCTGGTGATCACCGAGGAACAGGTACAGGGCCGGGGGCGATTGGGTCGCACCTGGGTTTCCCCACCTCGTAGCGGAATCTGGATGAGCCTGATTTTACAGCCGTCGATTCCCCTCATCCAGGCTCCCCAACTCACATTGCTCACTTCGGTGGCTCTCACCCGGGCGCTCCGGAAAGCGACGGATTTGGAGATTCAGATCAAATGGCCCAATGATCTGCTGATCCAGGGCAAGAAAATCTGCGGGATCCTGACGGAGACCCGGGGAGAGCAGGATCAGGTCCAATATGTGGTCGTAGGAATGGGGATCAATGTCAACGTGACCGAGTCCAGTTGGCCCGAAGATGTCAAAAAAACAGCCACTTCTTTGGCCATCGAAGGAAAGAGGACTTATCCTAGAGCGCAACTTATCGCCGAGATCCTCAAAGAGCTGGAAGGGTTGTATGATGCTTATCTCATTCATGGTTTCGATCCCATCCGAATCCTCTGGGAGGAGTATGCCGGAATGCTGGGACGCCAGATTCGAACCCTGACTCCTGACGGTCCTGTCGAAGGGACGGCGGTGGGACTGGACTCATCTGGAGCGCTTTTGATCCAGCGAGGGGGGCAGGTGAGTCCAGTTTTTTCCGCAGAAATCGACTATTGAGAAGCGATCGGTTTTCGTTTACCCTAAAGAGGACAGCGGCGGCATCCTTCTGGAGTCGCACGTGTCACCTGGGTTCTTTGGTTTGTTTCATCTGTTCTCAATCTGCTCTGAGCCTATGGGACGGAGACAGAGGTATGGTTGAAAAAGCCACCACCTTTCTGTTCCTATTTGGGCTGAAAAGGTGGTTTTTTAACGGTTTCCACCTCTGACTCCGGAGCATCACACAAGGAGGTTTGTGCCATGTCTGCACAAGGAAAAAGCGTGACGCTTCGGACGCTCAGCCGAATGAAGGCTGAAAACAGCAAAATCGCCATGATTACTGCCTATGACTATCCTTCGGCAAAACTAGCGGAAGCAGGAGGAGCGGATCTCCTCTTGGTCGGGGATTCATTGGGGATGGTGGTGCTCGGATATGATTCCACCGTTCCGGTCACCATGGATGATATGATTCATCATACCCGAGCGGTGACTCGGGGGTCGCAAAGAGCCCTAGTCGTGGCTGACCTGCCCTTTCTGACCGCTCATCTCGATCGGGAGGAAGTATTGAAAGCGGCGGGACGACTCATGCAAGAAGGAGGGGCCCGGGCGGTGAAAGTGGAAGGCGGTGAAGCTGTTCTTCCCGGAATTCGCGCCTGTACCGCTGCGGGAATTCCCGTGATGGGTCATATCGGTTTGACGCCGCAGTCGGTTCATCAATTGGGGGGGTACCGGATTCAAGGAAAAGACGCGGAAACCGCTCAACGACTGTTGGAGGAAGCCCGACAGTTGGAAAAGGCAGGAGCGTTTGCTCTGGTGTTGGAGTGTGTGCCTGATGAAGTAGCCGCCTGGATCACCCGTTCTCTCTCCATCCCCACGATCGGGATTGGAGCCGGGGTAAACTGTGACGGACAGGTTCTGGTTTATCATGATTTGCTTCAGTATGGAAGCGAGATCCAGCCCTCTTTTGTCAAAACCTACGCACAGTTGGGGGAAATAGCCGTCCAGGGCATCCGGAACTATGTACAAGAGGTTCGGGAAGGAAGCTTTCCCGGAGAAAAACACACATTCCGGGCTCCAGCGGTGGTGGATTACCTCACCGGTGAAAGGAAGAACGATTCATGCAGAGAATAAAGACGATTGCTCAGCTCAGAGACCTGCTCCGCCCTCAGCGGGAGAGGCAGCTGGGACTGGTGCCAACGATGGGGTCTCTGCATGAGGGTCATCTCAGTCTGATCCGACAAGCTGCGGCAGAATGCGAACAGGTCGTCGTATCTGTCTTTGTCAATCCCTTGCAGTTTGGTCCCGATGAGGACCTGGATCGATATCCCCGGAACCTGGAGAGGGACTGTCAGTTAGCAGAAGAAGCGGGGGCCGATCTAGTGTTCGCCCCTGGGGTGGAAGAGATGTATCCCGGCGAAGGGAAGACCACGGTTCGGGTCGCAGGTCTGACGGATCGATTATGTGGAGCCTCCCGCCCGGGCCATTTCGACGGTGTCGCTACCGTGGTCTCGAAGTTGTTCCATATCGTGGAGCCAGACCGGGCTTACTTTGGACAAAAGGATGCGCAACAGGCGGCGGTGATCCAACAGATGGTGCGTGATCTCAACCTCCCCGTCCAGATCATCACCTGTCCGACGGTGCGGGAAGAGAATGGTCTGGCGCTGAGTTCCCGAAATGTCTATCTGACCCCAGAAGAGAAGAGGCAGGCCACCACCCTGTATCAAACCCTCCGGGAGGCGACTCGGGAACGGGAGGCGGGGCGGCTGTGCCAAGCTGAGGAGGCGGTCCAGTTTATACGGGAAAGGTTGGAGCAGACCGCAGGTCTCTCGATTGATTACGTGGAAGTCCTCAGCTACCCTGGGCTAGAACCTCTAGAGAGACTGGACGATAGCCCATCGATCGCGGCGGTGGCCGTCTATCTGGGATCGACCCGCCTGATTGACAATGTGATCTGGCCCAAGAGGAGGGAAGAAGATGTACCGCACCCTGATGAAATCCAAAATCCACCGAGCTACCGTAACTGAGGCCCATCTCAACTATGTGGGCAGTATCACCATCGACGAGGATCTATTGGACCAAGTGGAGATCCTGCCCAATGAAAAAGTGCAAGTGGTGAACAATCATAACGGGGCCCGGCTGGAGACCTATGTGATCCCTGGTCCCCGGGGTAGCGGAACCATCTGCCTGAACGGGGCTGCTGCCCGACTGGTCCAACCCGGCGATACGGTGATTATCATCTCCTAT
>CAUGKZ010000278.1 GCA_959600065.1 uncultured Kroppenstedtia sp.
ATCATGAGCGGTTGAATACGGAATCCTTCGCCGACGATCGGATGTATATTATAGTCGCTGAGGATCATCCCTTGGCCGCTCAAAAATCAGTCACTGTCTCCGATTTGAAAAAGGAGAACTGGATTGTACGGGAGCAGGGGTCTGGCACCCGGGAGGCCACGGAGAAGATGTTTAAAAAGCTGGGTTTCACACCGGATCATCTGATGGAATTTGGTAGCACCCAACTGATCAAAGAATCCGTGGAAGCAGGGTTGGGGATCAGTTTTTTGTCTAGCTGGGCAGTGCGGAAGGAAGAGTCGCTGGGTACTATCTGTCTGTTGAAAATGGCAGGAACCCCGATCCCCCGGAAGTTCACCTGGATCACCCAGGACACCCCATTCCAGATGAAAGCGCTGGAGGTTTTTATAGCCCAATTGCACCAATTGGATCAGATTTTTCCTGTCGAAAGATCCTAGAATCCCCTCAGCGAAGGGGAGGGAACGAGATGAAAACAGTGGAGGGAGGATCGGGTTTCCCATGGAATTAGGGCTGTTGCTGAACTGGAAAATGGGCGGTGGAAGGGAGTCGTTTGCTGCCAAGGGACTTTATGGCTACAGGGCACTACAATCTCGATGGCAAGGTTGCGCCACAGGCACTACAATTTAAAAGAGCTGAAGCTCTAGATTAAAGAAGCACCACAGGCACTACAATCTCGATAGCCAGGTTGCTATCCTACCCAGTGTAGAAGTCTTACGAGGGGCGCCTAGGGGTTACATTCATCCTTGTGTTGCTTGAACCCCCGACTTTTGCCCCTGCCCGATGGGAAGATTCGGAGGGGCCTTGTCTTCACTTCCTCGTTGGATGGTAGGGTCGCTGGTAGCACACGATCTTCCCGACTAAGATATGGCTAATCAACACTTGACATCCAGTGACTTGGGCTCGCCAGAACAAGGGAACGACAGGTGAAACTCATCCCAACCGACCTCATCCCGACCCGGATCGTTAGCAACGTCCACACTTTTTGCACTTTTTTGCGGAAAAGCATTGCATCGGGAAGGGGGGGCCGTTGTATAATGATCTGAAAATCAGATCAGGGGGTACTCATGGAACCGTCATCTTTAACATCAACAAGTTCGAAAAATCAGGAAATCACTTCCCAGATGTCTGTGGAAGAGGTCATCGTCGCCAATCACATCCTCAAGGATGTGATTATCCATACCCCTCTACAGAGAGATTCGGTGCTGTCAGCCAAATACGATTGTGATCTTTACCTGAAACGGGAAGATCTGCAGGTGGTTCGTTCCTTCAAAATCCGTGGCGCTTACAATGTGATCCGCCATCTCGAGCCGCAAAAGCTAGAGCGGGGAGTCGTCTGCGCCAGTGCCGGCAATCATGCTCAGGGGGTCGCATTTTCCTGCCAAACCCTGCAAATTCCCGGTCGGATCTTTATGCCCAGCACCACACCCCAACAAAAGGTTTCCCAAGTGAAGCGATTTGGCGGCACCTTTGTAGAAGTGGTACTCACCGGAGATACCTTTGATGACTCCCTGGAGCAAGCGCTGCGTTACCGGGAAGAGACGGGGACGGAGTTTATCCATCCCTTTGAGAACCCGCTCACTATCGCCGGGCAGGGGACGGTGGGGTTGGAGATCTTGAACGACCTCCAAAAGCCGATGGACTACCTGTTCGTCGGGATCGGAGGAGGCGGACTTGCGGCAGGGGTGTCTTCCTATGTGAAGAGCCTCAGCCCTGCCACTCAGGTGATCGGAGTGGAACCGGCGGGGGCCCCCTCCATGAAAAAGTCAGTGGAAGCAGGTCGAGTCATTGAACTGGATGAAATAGAGAAGTTTGTAGATGGTGCAGCAGTGCGCCAAGTGGGGGAACTCACCCATGCCATCTGCCGGGAACGGGTGGATGCGTTCACCTTGGTCCCAGAGGGCAAGGTTTGCACAACCATCCTGAATCTGTACAACGAAAACGCCATTGTGGCCGAACCCGCCGGTGCCTTGTCCATCGCCGCCCTCGACGAGTATCGGGAACAGATCCGCGGCAAGACGGTGGTGTGCGTCGTGAGCGGGGGCAACAACGACATTGAACGGATGCAGGAGATCAAGGAACGCTCCTTGATGCACGAGGGACTAAAGCACTACTTCTCCGTCAATTTCCCCCAACGAGCCGGTGCTCTCCGGGAGTTTCTCGATGAAGTACTCGGCCCAGATGACGACATCACCCGTTTTGAATACACGAAGAAAAACAGCAAAGAAAACGGCCCCGCCCTCGTCGGAATCGAACTCAAACGAAAAGAGGACTACGCTCCTCTCATCGATCGCATGAACCGCAAAGGCGTCCACTACATCGAAATCAACAAGGATCCCCACCTATTCAACTTGTTGATTTGATTCTAAAGGCGGATATTCTATCGGAATCACCCACCTCAAAATGTCGTCGATCCCCAGTAGTGCAAAAACCCCCGGGGATCGACGACATTTGTTATGTGGTGATGGAGGTGGAGTACCAAGGGTTTCGGCGATTATCACCGAAAAACCATCAGAAATCGGATGTTGGATTGGATCTTGAAAAGCCAATGAGAATGCGGGTAAAATGGGTTTATAACGTACCTATGAGGGATTGAAATGTAGTGGAATCGTGGATATCCCGCATGTGTCGGGCTATGGTTTATAACGTACCTATGAGGGATTGAAATTGATAGGGTAAGGGGATGAAAAAGGCGCGAAAGGATTGTTTATAACGTGCCTATAAGGAATTGAAACTCACCTCAGCAATCTTTCTACTTTTCCCTATCGAGGGTTCCTATGAGGGATTGAAATAACTCCGCATATTCTCTTTGTTCCTCGTTTAGAGTTTATCTATAACGAATCGAAATAAATGCGTAGAATGCGTAGATTTTGCGTTTTATCCAGCAGTTATCTGATCACTTTTGATACAACTGTAGATACTTCAGTCGATATGACATCTGGCTGATCATATCTGTATTGTTTAACTTCCTCATTCCTGCCTCCGTTTTTTGATCTGACCAGAGTAAATTCTCACCTAGATATGTAGCAGCAAAAAAGCACCTGGGTGGGTGCTAGAGTGTACTACTTATTCTTAATTTGTTTTAGAGAGAGCAGAATTAAAACAATAGCTGTAACTACGAGCAAATAAACAGGGACTAGGGAAATATGGTAGATCGATTTTGAACTGGCTTCAATAATACCTGTGTCTATTTGGATGTTTAACCAGTTAAAACTAATGGGATTTTTGCCTTCCATCGATATTTCCGAAAGATAGAGTGGGTTTTTGGATAGAGACCAAAAAACGTAAAGAAGGCTAGACAGTAGTAACAGATTAGAAGCGATGAGTTTTTTCATTTGCTTTTTCCTTTCCTTCGATCCTGTGGAAATATTTTTTGCTATTTTATTGCTCATTTCTTTATTAGGTGGTACCAGCTTTTCTTCCTCTATAATCGTTGTTAATTATGAGTATTTATTCTCCCCTTTCTTTTAACGAGAGTTATTTTAATACCTTTAACTCCGGATAGCAATACAAATCGCAAAGGCGTCCACTACATCGAAATCGACAAGGCCCCCCACCCGTTCAACCTGCTGATCTGATGTCGGAATCATCCACCCCAAAATATCGACGATCCCCAGTCATGCAAAACCCCCAGGGATCGACGACATTTGTTATATGGCGGTTTAGG
>CAUGKZ010000279.1 GCA_959600065.1 uncultured Kroppenstedtia sp.
TCAAAACTTTAGGTCAAGTTACTGAGAGTAGTGCATTTGGACCCAGATTTCCTGCTAATAGCTATAACGAAAAAGGTAACTATGCTCTATTAAGAACTACAGATATTAAAGACAATTGGGAGATTAACTATTCAGGCATGCCTATGGCTTTATTGCCAATGGATAAGTTTAATAAGCATGTTCTACAAAAAGGAGACCTTCTTGTTACCAGGTCTGGGACATGTGGATTGGTTTGTATATTTAATGAATACAATGTACCAGTAATCCCTGGTGCATTTCTAATACGATTTCGATTAAGCAGTACAGTGGTACCTGAGTTTGTAAGATTCACGATGATGACAGTAAACAGTCAAGCTCGTATTGCGCAAATGGCATCAGGTGGGGTGCAAAAGAATTTATCTGGGACGAATTTAAAAAAGCTCGTTTTACCAATACCGCCTATAACCGAACAAAAAAGGATAGTAAAGATTATCAATTCAATCCTATCTAAAATGAGATATGAACAACAATACCTCACCCAACTCCAAACCCTCAAAAAAGGCCTGATGCAAGTCCTCCTCACCGGCAAGGTGCGGGTGAAGGTGGATGAGCGGGAGGAGGTGGTTGTGCCGTGACCGTCACTCGGGAGTGGACGGAGAAGAAGCAGGTGGAGGACCGCCTAATCGGGCAGCTTCGGACTTTTGGTTACAGCCATGCCACAGGCGCCGAGCTGGCGGCGGAGCGGGAGACACAGCGGGAGGTGGTTCTGAAGGGGCGCCTCACCCGGGCGATCCGCCGGTTTAATCCTTGGATCAGCGAGGACAACCTGAACAAAGTCCTGCGCAGCGTCACCCATATCGAGGCTGCAGGGCTGATGGAAGCCAATGAACGGTTTCACGACCTGATGGTCAATTACCTCTCGGTTCAGCAAGATCGGGGCAAGGGGAAGAAAAGCCAGACGGTAAAGCTGATCGACTTCGACCACCCGGAGAAAAATGAGTTCCTGGTGGTGGATCAGCTGGTGGTGACCGGTGAGGGGGGCGAGGTGCGGCCGGATCTGACTCTCTTCGTCAACGGGTTGCCCTTGGTGGTGATCGAATGCAAATCGGCCACCATCTCCAGCCCCCTGGAACAGGCGGTGAAGCAACTGCGCCGCTATCAGCGGGAGTCGGAACGGCTTTTCCATTATAATCAGCTCCTGATCGCCACCTGTGGCCAGGCGGCCCAAGCGGGGACGATCGGGGCTCAGGGGCGGCATTACGCCGAGTGGAAGGATCCCTGGCCCCTCACCCGGTCGGAGGTGGGGCTGGAGCCCAACCCCCAGGACCTTCTGGCTGCCGGGATGTTGAACCCGACCCGCCTCCTCGACCTGGTGCGCAATTTTATCGTCTTTGAAGTGGAGGGGGGCCAGACGGTGAAGAAACTGGCCCGCTACCAGCAATACCGTGCCGTCAACAAAGCCCTGGAGCGAATCCGCACCGCCGGAACGCCGAAGGAGCGGGGCGGGGTGGTCTGGCACACTCAAGGATCGGGGAAGTCCCTCACCATGCTGTATCTGGCGGTGAAGTTGCGACGGGAGGCGGCATTGGGAAACCCCACCATTGTCATTGTCACCGACCGGCGGGATCTGGATGAACAAATCACGAACACCTTCCGGCGGTGCAAGTTTCCTAATCCCGTCCAAGCAAAAAGTGTAGCCAAGTTGAGGGAACATCTCACTGCAGGACCCGGCTTGACGGTGATGACCACGGTGCAGAAGTTCCAGGAGCGGGAGCTGGACGGGGAACATCCGGTTCTGTCCGAAGCGGAAAACCTGTTTGTCCTCGTCGACGAGTCCCACCGTACCCAGTACAAAGGGCTGGCCCTCAACATGCGAACCGCACTGCCCAATGCCTGTTACCTGGGCTTTACCGGGACACCGATCGACAAACAGGACAAAAGCACCACCCGCACCTTTGGTCCCTATATCGACAAATACACGATTCAGCAGGCGGTGGACGACGGGGCGACGGTGCCCATTTTCTACGAAGGGCGTCTTCCCCAGGTTCAGGTGATGGGGCAAAATCTGGACAAACTCTTCGACCGGTACTTCCACGAGTACTCAGAGGAGGACCGGGAGCGGATCAAGAAAAAATACGCCACCGAGGAAGCCATCCTGGCGGCGCCCAGCCGCATCCGCGAGATCGTCCTCGACCTGTTGGACCATTATGAGAAGCAGATCCGGCCCAACGGATTTAAGGCGCAGCTGGTAGCCTGCAGTCGGGAAGCGGTGGTTCGCTACAAGGAGCGCCTCGACGAATTGGGCGGGCCCGAATCCGCCGTCATCTTCTCCGCGGGGCACAATGATGAAGAGGAGTTGCAGAAGTACCATCTCTCCAAAGAGGAAGAGAAGCAGCTGATTGAACGGTTCAAGGATCCGGAGGATCCCCTCACATTTCTGATCGTCTGTGACAAGCTGCTCACCGGGTTCGATGCGCCCATCGAGCAGGTGATGTACCTGGACAAATCCTTGAAGGAACATAACCTCCTCCAAGCCATCGCCCGGGTGAACCGGAAGTATGAGAAGAAGGATTACGGCCTGATCGTCGACTATTACGGTGTTTCCGGCTTTCTACATCATGCGTTGGGGATCTTTCACGAGCAGGATGTAAAGGGAGCGATGGAGTCCATCGAGAGCGAGCTTCCCCGTCTTCAGTCCCGCCACCGGGGGGTGATGCGCTATTTCGATGGGGTGGATTCCAACAGTCTGGATGCCTGTGTCAAAGTGTTGGAGCCGGAGGATGTGCGGACGGAGTTTGAACACGCCTTTCGCCGGTTCAGTCAGAGCATGGACATGGTGATGCCCAATCCCAAGGCGCGTCCCTTTCTGGAAGATCTGAAGTTTCTGGGCAAGGTGCGCCAGGCGGCCAAGAACCGCTACCGGGATCCGGAGCTGGATATCTCCGATTGCGGCGAGAAGGTGAAGAAACTGATCGCCGACCACCTGCAAGCCACCAATGTGGAGGTCCTCCACGATCCGGTCGATATTCTCTCCAGCAAGTTTAATCAACGACTGGAGCAGGCCGCTTCCGACGAAGCGAAAGCATCGGAGATGGAACACGCCATCCGCCATGAGATCCGGGTTAAACTGGACGAAAACCCGGTCTATTACACCTCGCTGAGAGAGAAGCTGGAGCATCTGATCGAAGCTCGCCGCGAACAACGGATGGATGACAAAGAGCTGGCCCTCGCCCTGCAGCGGATGATCGACGATATGCGGGGACAGGCGGAGGAAGCGGAAAGCCACGGCTTCTCCAGAGAGCAATATCCCTTCTACCAGCTGTTGATCCAGACCCTGGGCGAGGAAGGTTGGGAGGAACCGGAGATCAAGGAACTGACCCACGACATCACCGACATCATCCGGGAGCAAGTGGTGATCGAGTGGACGGAAAAGAAAGACGTGCAGCGTGAGATGCGAAAACAGATCAAACGTCACTTGCGAGCGGCCCGGTTCCGGGATCATCTGGAGACATTGACCCATAAGCTGATGAACCTGGCCGAGATCCATTACCGCAGATGAATCTATTGGACACCGACCGAAAGCAGCATAACGTTGGCTAGGCTTGCCACATCACCGATCGGACTACAAATTCAAGAGGATAGAACCCCCCCGGTTGAAGAATCGGGGGGGGTTCCGTCAGATGGTGATGGTGG
>CAUGKZ010000280.1 GCA_959600065.1 uncultured Kroppenstedtia sp.
CCCCTTTTCTTTCATGCTGTAATATCGATGATCCCCGATAATGATATGGTCCAACAGCTCAATTCCGACAATCTGTCCCACCTCGACGAGGCGTTCCGTCACATGGATGTCCTCCCGGCTCGGTGTGGGATCCCCACTGGGATGATTATGTACGCAGATCACCCCCGCCGAGCTCCTGTGGATCGCCTCACGAAACACCTCCCGTGGATGAACCACCGACGAATTGAGACTGCCCACAAATATGCATTTTTTATCGATGACCCGGTTTTTGGTGTTCAGAAACAGACAAAGAAAATGTTCCTGGGACAGATGCCGCATCTCATCCATCACATAATCAGCGGCATCACCGGGAGATCGAATCTGGGTCCGCTCCGCAGGCAATGCTCGGTAGACCCGGCGCCCCAGCTCGATTCCTGCCAGGACCTGAATCGCTTTGGCTGGGCCGATCCCTTTAATCTGGACCAACTCGTTCAAGGTGGAATCGGCCAGTCCCTTCAATCCTTCTGACTGGGAGAGAACCCGATTGGCCAGTTGAATCACGGACTCTGAAGAGAAACCCGTGCGGAGCAGAATAGCAACCAGCTCCACATTGGAGAGTGAGGCAGGCCCTTCCCGGGACAAACGTTCCCTGGGCCGGTCTTCTACTGGGACATCACGAATCATCAATTGTTCCGGCGCACACAACTTCTAAAAAACCTCCCATGGACCGGTTAATAAGGAGGACCTGTTGCCTAATCTCAGTTGTTACGCCTTATTTTCCGGAGCAAATGATTCCTGGAGAACAGGGTAACCCATCTCATTCATCATGTCATAAAGCAGGGGAAGTGACATCCCCACCACATTGGAATAACAGCCGTCGATCCAATCCACCCAAAGCGAACCGATGCCCTGAATCCCGTATGCTCCCGCTTTGTCCACCGGCTCCCCGGTGGCAACATACCATTGGATCTCATCCATGCTCATGTTTCGAATCATCACTTCCGTCACCCGGTGTTTGATCAAGCGTTGGGATACCTTGCCGTCGTCAACCCTCACCAGAGCAATCCCGGTATAGACCTGGTGGGATTGCCCTTGAAGGCGTTGGAGGGCACGACAAGCGTCTTCCTCATCCTTCGGCTTACCCAGAATCTCATCACCTAGGGCCACGACTGTATCTGACCCGATCACCAAGGCCTGTTTTTTTGTATGAGCCACTGCCAGTGCCTTTTTGGCGGCAAGGATCTCCACCAGTTCCCCCGGCGCCGGATCTCCTGGAACTTCCTCCGTCACAAAACTGGGGTGAACCGAAAAGGAGAGACCCATCATTTCGAGAAGATTTTTTCGCCGCGGGGAGCCGGAGGCGAGTACGAGTTCCGGTTGCATGGACCCCGACCTCCTTCATGACTGCCATGTTTCAATGGATGGTTTTCCATATATTATATTCGAACAACGATCGCTGCGAGGTGAGGAAGGCTTACCAATCATCCCTCTCACATTGTAAACAGGCTCTGATTTGAAGGAAGTCAGTCCGTGGCGAACCTGTTCCAACTAGATTGAACGTGTCGATAATATATGCAATAGAGTTGCAAACGAAGAAAATCGACCCTGCAAGGTCACCGACGGGATTCCCGGCCGGCCGTCCCGAATCCGGACAGACAGGATCGCTGCAAAGCTTATATCCATGTTCAGTTTAGCAAAATCAACGGAGGGGAACAAGAAAGAATCCCCTGTTAACGTAAAGCCTCCACAAATTTTTCATAAGCCAAGGCATAGCGGATCAGACCTTCCTGCATTTGCCACAACATGGCGCTTTCCAGTTGCTTCGGATTGGTTTGCCCACTTTGTACTACCTGATCCATCCCCCGTACCATCTGAACCAGCTGTGGCTTGGCTTTTGCCGGGATCCCCTTTTCTAGTTGGGGAGCTGTCTGCACCAAACGATTGTAATGTTGGAGAACCTCACTCCAGACCGGTTCCAGAGAAACTTCCTTTTTTTCCGAGACCAGCCCCTCTGCAGTCTTTTTTCCCAACAATTGGAACATTTGATGCCCATGGTTCAACCAAGTGACGAGGTTCTTCCCGTGAGAGTCCGGGATGGAGGAGCGGGGGATGGCTCCCTTCCCGAGCTGAACCGATTTTACATAGGTTTTCGAATCCTTTTTCTCCAGTACCTCTGTCAGCTTACGAGAAGCTTCTCGGTCCAGTCCCACTCCGTGATAGATCCGGTACGGCGGATCTTCCGTCGTAACCGCAGCCCATCCTTCGGATCGGTATTTCCGGACGGTCTCCAAAGCTCCTGCCTTTTCTTTGAAATTGCCACCTTGGACCAATACGGCTTGGAGTACGGGCAACTGCAAGGATTTTGCGGAGGATTTCTTCTTGGACGCTTGCTTTTTCTCTTCCACCTGGGCTTTAGACTCTTGGGCTCTGGACTCTTCTGCGTCCACAGGCCCCCGTCTCATATGGGAATCGATACTCCGGGTGGACAGATCCGGCTCCTCGGAAAAGAAGAGGTTGAGGATCAGTCCTCCCATCAAAATTCCCAACAGCACCGCGCTTGACACAGCTACTAGAATCGATCGGAGCCGCTTGTCCTCCCCCCCTTTTCTCGGCCTGCGTCCGGAATAAGGGCTCCCCCAACCGATCGGATCTCCTTCCTCCACTTCCCGGAGTGCCCACTCCAAGGGGCGTTTCCACCCCGGGGGCCTCCCCTCGGGTAACAGTGCTCCTCCTTCACCCCTACGTCGAAAATCTCGTCCCCCGGTCTGCCGATTCTCCCGATCGGTCTCCCTCTTTTGATTTAGCGGCTCAGTGATCGTAGCATCCTTGGCACGTACATTGATCCGGGGTTTCATCATCGGTTCATCGTCTCCTTCTTCCAACTGGTACTACCATGCCTATGAAATGATAGATTGAGATAGAACCGTCGAAAGACTGCTACAGAAGGAGAAGCGCCGATCCTTAGCTATACAGAGACAAGTAGCTATGGACTAGCTCTTCTCCCCACAGCCAGGATACGTAAAAACCGATCGCCAGATGAGGAGCAAAAGGAAGAGGGGTTTTACGATCCACCTTTCCGGTCAGCAGGAGAAAAAAAGCCCAAAGCCCACCAGATAAAACCGCAAATCCCAACCCCGTCGCCACCTTAAACCCGCCCAAAGCCAGGCCGGCAGCCGCCGCCATCTTCACATCTCCTCCTCCGATCCCTCCTCGAGAAAGAAGTGAGATGATCCCCAGTATGCCACCTCCGAGCAAGCCTGCCCCTAGCAACGGGAGAATCTCCGGACCAGACCAAAGATGAACCAACAAAAATCCAAGGGCCGCCATTCCATTCAGACGATTGGGAATTAAACCCCAAGACAGATCCAAAGCAGCCGCCGCCATTAAAAAGAGGAGTAACAACCCACCTATGAACTGCTCCTCCAGGGGTAAAGAAGAGGCCCCCAATAAATAGAAGCCCCCTGCACTCACTATCGCCATCCCAGGCCGAATGCCCCTCTTCCCCCTGGCTTCCGATAGAAAAAAACGACCAGACACCTCCGGAATCCACCATCCCACGAGACCACCTACGAACCCCATCAGCCATTCCATCGGTTCCCCTCGACCTCCGGCGCATGTAAGAAATTGGATTCCATCGATTTTATTATATTACAAATTACGACAGAATGG
>CAUGKZ010000281.1 GCA_959600065.1 uncultured Kroppenstedtia sp.
ACATCGTGTAGACTGAGCCAAAAGGAACGGAACACCGGAAAAATGGCGATCACCAGGATCAAAAGCAGAGCGGGAATCACCAGTAACCAAGCCAAACGTCCTTCGGAAAGTCCCTTCCGAGTTCCTTTTTTCATGCTTTCACCCGCTTTTTTCTTCAGAGGTGGAAAGAGGGGAGGTCGGGAACCAGTGCACTCCCGGCCCCACCCTTCTCATCCATCAATGGAAATAATCCGATTATTTTACGACTTCCCGCAATTTTTTCTCCATGCTCTTCACCGCTGCTTCTGGTGTCTGTTTCCCAGCCAGGGTTTTGGAGACTTCCATCTGAATGATATCGGAAATTTTCGGATATTCCGGAGAAACTGGACGGGAGACAGCCGATTTCAAGCCTTCCACATAGTTTTCGTCCTTGAACAGTGGGCTCGCTTTTTTCACCTCTTCATCCTCAAAGGCAGGGATATAAGTCGGGGCCAGCCCGCCATCGATCGCGGAGATCTTTTGTCCCTCGGGACCAGTCATAAATTTGATGAACTCCCAGGCTTCTTTTTTATGTTTGGAGTTTTTGTTGATTCCAGCAACCCATCCTCCCAGAGCAGAAGCACTTCCCTGTTCTCCTGACGGCAGCGGAGCGACAGCCACTTTTCCTTTCACCTGGGAGCTTGCTTCATTTACTTTGGCGTAGTGATAGGGCCATTGACGGTCGAACACAGCCTGACCTTCACTGTAGATCGCATCGGTCTCGACTTCCGTGATGGCCGTCACATTTCCCGGTACGATACCCGATTTGGCGATCTCCGTCATCTTTTTCAAGCCCTTTACGGTCTCTGGACTGTTGACTACTAACTGTCCCTTCTCATCCAGCACCTGTCCGCCATAAGAAGCGATAAATTCCACAAAGTTGCAGACCAGACCTTCATATTGTTTTCCCTGAAAAACATAACCGTACTTGGTGCCGTTTTTCCCTTTTTGTTCCTTCGCCTGCTCGATCAACTCATCCCAAGTGGTTGGCGCTTTTTTCACTAGATCTGTCCGGTAATACAACAGTCCCGCATCCATGAATCTAGGCATCGCCCACTGCTGTCCATTGTAATTACTGGCATCCACCGCCCCTTCCACATATTTGTCCAGTTGGATCTGATCCCGCTGGATGTAACGATCCAAGGGTTCCAGGTACCCCGCCTGGGCAAATTCGGCAGGCCAGATCACATCCAAGTCAAAAACGTCGATCTCTCCAGAACCTCCGCTGAACATGGTCACATACTGATCATGGCTGACGCCTGTATCTGAAGGCATCTCTTTAAACTTGACCTGGATATGCGGATGTTTCTTTTCGAAGGCTTGGACCAGCTTGGTTGTGGTATCGGTCTGATCCTTGCCCCGGGCGTATGTCAGAGTGATTTTCTTCCCATCTGAATCCCCTTTCACCCCGTCCGAGCCCGAACCGCAGGCCGCCAGGCCACAGACCAGGAAAACGGACAATGCGACAGTGAGCCATTTTTGCCAAAACTTCACCTTTGTTTCTCCCCTTTCACATTTGAAACTCGTCTGCAAACCCAGAGTATCCCAACACCTCTAGTCAACAGCAGGGAAATCCCTCCGATCCTACGTCGGAAATTTTGTTATAATCCATCATTTAATATTCGGAATAAATATTGGAGGGAAAACGTTTTCCTATTATGAGGATATGAAAAAACGTAGGAAGATGCAAGAATAATTTGTATTCATCCCCTTCTCATTCTCCAAACAGAATAGGGGCGCCGGAGCATTTACTTTTCGCTATAATAGGTGGGACAAACTTTCGTAACAAGAAGGAGATCCCCATGCGTATCAGACGAAAACCCCACGCCAAACAGACGGTGCGGGAGCATCCCCGGGTGGTGCAGGAATCGGAGCAACTTCGGGGAAAGTGGGTCACCCTGTTCGACAATGACCAACCTCTCTACCTGGAACTGGGCACCGGGAAAGGGCAATTCCTGTCCCGTGTCTGTCAAGAATGTCCCCAGATCAATTGGGTCGGGGTGGAGCGAATCGAAGAAGTACTCCTCCACGCCTTAAATAAAGCCGAGGAGACTCCGTGCTCCAACCTTCGGTTTCTATGGATGGATGTCAGCTCTCTCGATGAAGTTTTTGCAGAGGGGGAAGTGGATCGGATCTACCTCCACTTCAGCGACCCTTGGCCCAAGAAACGGCATGCCCGGCGGAGGCTGACCCATCACACCTTCCTCCATCGTTACAAGAAAGTACTGAAGCCACAGGGAGAGATCCTGCTGAAAACAGACAACGCCGCTCTCTTTGAGTTCTCTCTGGAGGAATTGGAAGCTGCAGGCTTCACCATCGTGGAATCGACTCGGGATCTTTATCACAGTCCCTATGAGAGCGGGAACATCCCTACAGAGTATGAACAGAAGTTCACCGCTCGGGGAGTCCCCATCCATTACCTGCTGGCTAAGTACTCTAAGGATTTCTCTTCCACTCGTTGACATCTCTTCAGAATTCGATATAATATTGGTTTGTACGGCTCAAATTGTTCCTTTCGCAAAAGGGAACTTGAGGATAGCTCAGCAAATCAGGTGATGGAACGTCACCCTCACCGATCCGCCCTCAGGGAGGCGGCTGTATTCCCCCGAGGTGCCCCGCTTTTCGCCGCTATCCGGAAAGTGAGGGCAACAGCCAGCGGACCGGCATCCCCTGTCTTTGCTTAACTGACTGCGTGAAAAAAGAAAGGAGCAAATGATTTATGGCACGTTACACCGGACCTCGTTGGAAATTGAGCCGTCGCCTGGGGATCTCCCTCACCGGCACCGGCAAAGAGATGAAACGACCCTACCCGCCGGGGGAACATGGTCCCAACCAGCGGCGCAAGGTCTCTGAATACGGTACTCAGTTGCAGGAGAAACAAAAACTGCGGTTCATGTACGGGATGAACGAAAAACAGTTTCGTTCCCTGTTTGTACAAGCCGGTAAGATGAAAGGCGTTCACGGTGAGAACTTCATGAAATTGCTGGAGTCCCGCCTGGACAACCTCGTTTATCGTCTTGGCTTTGCTCGCACCCGCGCCCAGTCCCGCCAGATGGTGGTTCATGGTCATATCACCGTCAACGGCAAAAAAGTGGACCGTCCCGCCTACCGGGTGAAACCCGGCGATGTGATCGGTCTCCGGGAAAAGAGCCGCAACCTGGGCATTGTCAAGGAAGCTTTGGCAGAGCGCAACTTCCTGCCAGAATACCTGAGCTTCGATGACAACAAACTGGAAGGCACCTACTCCCGCATACCCGAACGGGATGAACTGCCCTCGGAAATCAATGAACGTCTGATCGTTGAATACTACTCCCGGTAATCGGGAGATCCATGAAACCCACCTTCCCTTTCACCGGGGAGGGTGGGTTTTGTTATCCCAGTTCAAAGCATAGTTCTGAAACAGAGAGGAAAGTCAGGTCTGCAGGATCTGATTGGCCTTATGGGAATGGATGCGGAGACTTTTCTCACCGAACCGTCTGACTGTCTCCCATCAGCCCCCCATTTTCGTCTCTGTTAAAGGGAAGCCCTTTAGACGGCTTTTAAATGATCTAGTAGAATTATACCTCCGATCAGGGCTGTTGATTAACCAGAAAATGGGCAGCGGAAGGGAGTCGTGTGCTGC
>CAUGKZ010000282.1 GCA_959600065.1 uncultured Kroppenstedtia sp.
GGAGGCTGTTTTACCCACTGGATAAAGTCCTTCAGCTTCTTTTCATAGCCGATGTCGGTGGGGTGGTAGAAAGTTTGCCCCAGGTGTTCATCGGGCAGGTACTGTTGATCCACGTATCCCTTGGGGAAGTTGTGAGGATACAGATAACCGACTCCCCGTCCTTGGGATGGGGCTCCCTTGAAATGAGTGTCCCGCAGATGAGGGGGAACTTCCCCTCCGACTTCTTGTTTCACTGCATCCATCGCTTGGGCGATTCCTTCATAGACGGCATTGCTTTTGGGTGCTGTGGCGATATAGATTACCGCTTCCGCCAAGGGAATTTGGGCTTCAGGAAGACCGATGTGATCTACGGCCTGGGCTGCGGCAGAGGCGATCAAGAGAGCTCGTGGATCAGCCATACCCACGTCTTCGGCAGCATGGATAAAAACGCGCCGGGCGATAAAGCGGGGATCTTCGCCGGCTTGAATCATCTTGGCCAAGTAATACAAAGCGGCATCGGGGTCGGACCCCCGCATGCTTTTGATAAAAGCGGAGATGGTGTCATAGTGATTGTCTCCCCCTTTGTCGTAACGGATGATTTTGCGCTGGATCGATTCCTCCGCCACCTCCGGAGTGATCCGGCGAATGCCGTTTTCCTCTGGAGGGGTGGTGGTGACCGCCAGCTCCAAGGCGTTGAGCATGTTGCGGGCATCTCCGCCGGCGGCCCGAACCATGTGATCCATCGCCTCCTCTTCTACCTGAGTCCGGAAGTTTCCGAGGCCGCGTTCCTCATCTGTGAGGGCACGATGGGCTAAGGATTTCAGATCTTCCTCCGTCAGGGGATGTAACTGAAAGAGCCGGGAACGGGAGAGAAGAGCGGAATTGACTTCAAAAGAGGGGTTTTCCGTGGTTGCTCCGATCAAGATAATGGTTCCATCTTCTACGAAGGGAAGCAGGGCATCCTGTTGTGATTTGTTGAAACGATGGATTTCGTCGATAAACAGCAAGGTACGCAGATCATACATTCCCAGCTGTTCTTTTGCGTCCTGGGTGATGCGGCGGATTTCGGCGACTCCGGCGATTACTGCGTTCAACTGTTCGAAACGGGCTTGCGTCGTGTTAGCAATCACTTTGGCCAGGGTCGTTTTTCCTGTTCCAGGTGGACCGTAAAGAAGAATAGAGGAGAGTTGGTCCGCCTCGATGGAGCGGCGCAACAATTTACCGCGTCCTAGGATGTGGGATTGGCCCACGATTTCATCCAGAGTACGGGGGCGCATGCGCGCTGCCAACGGGGCTGTTTTTTCTTTTTTTTGCTCTTGTCCGTAATCGAAAAGATTCATGGAAGGTTAGACGCCAGCCGCCCACAGGGGTCTGCAGGAAGAAGCGTCTTCCTCCTTTCTGTAGTGCATTCTGAGGGTATTGTACAATATAATAGACCGGCTTTTGAAGGGAGGGGCCTTCCGTCTACCCGTTGCTTCCTCTCTGCCGACTTATGTTACACTAATGGGTGATGACGTCCTGTGCGGAGGCTGAATCGATGGAAAAGCCCACCCCAAGTCCACATGGAGTGGCGGCTCTTTTTTAATGACCGGAGTGTCGGTTCCATGGTGTTGGCGGGAAAGCCAGCTGATAGGTGGATTGTTGGGGACTGGTCAGCGCCAACAGGCTACTTTTTTGCTGCGGATGCAACTTACCATGCAGTTGTGGGATAAAATGAGGAAACAGCGGTTGAGAAGAGGTGACACGATTTGAAGGTATCCACCAAAGGAAGGTACGGACTGACGATCATGATGGATTTGGCGGCTCGATTCGGGGAAAAGCCCATTTCGCTGAAAAGCGTAGCCGAGCGGCACAATCTGTCTGAGCACTACCTGGAACAGTTGGTGGCTCCTCTGCGAAATGCCGGACTGGTTAAAAGTGTGCGGGGGGCTTACGGAGGATATAAACTTTCCCGTTCACCCGAGGAAATCACGGCGGGAGATGTGATCCGGGTGTTGGAAGGACCGATCAGCCCGGTGGAATTCACGGAGGAAGAAGATCCCGGCCGGCGGGAACTGTGGCGTAGAATCCAGGATGCGATCGTGGAAGTGTTGGACAATACCACCCTGGCAGATCTGAACAGCCACTCCTCTGACGGAGGAAAAATGGACTCTTACATGTTTTACATTTGACAGGATGAAGGTGAAGGATGATGGCTATCTATCTGGACCATGCGGCAACCACTCCGGTGCATCCCCAGGTCAAAGAAGCGATGCTTCCTTTTCTGAGTGAAAAATACGGGAACCCCTCCAGTATCCATGGTTTTGGACGGGAGATCCGCAATGCGGTCGATCGAGCTCGGGATCAAGTGGCACGCGGATTAAATGCCGATTCCGGGGAGCTGATCTTTACCAGTGGCGGCACGGAGGCGGATAATCTGGCATTGATAGGGGTCGCCCTCGCCTTGAGGGAACAAGGGAAAGATCATGTGATCACCTCTCAGGTGGAACACCATGCGGTCCGGGATACCTGCAGATTTTTGGAACGGATGGGCTTTCGTGTCACTTGGCTACCCGTGGATGAAAGGGGTCAAGTGTCTCCGAAACAGGTGCAAGAAGCGTTGAGCGAAGAGACGGCGATCCTCAGTATCATGTACGGAAACAATGAAGTGGGCACACTGCAGCCCGTGGCGGAAATCGGAGAGATCGCCCGGGAGCGCGGGGTTTTCTTTCATACCGATGCGGTCCAAGCTTTCGGCACGGAGCAGATCGATCTGAAGAGTTTGCCTGTGGACCTCTTGACGATAACCGGCCACAAGATCAACGGCCCCAAGGGCGTGGGTGCCCTTTGGATCGGAGGCGATGTTCCCCTGCAACCCCTTCAGCATGGGGGATTGCAAGAGAAACGGCGTCGAGCGGGAACGGAAAATGTCCCCGGCATCGTCGGCTTGGGTGTAGCTGCAGAGTTAGCCACTCTCCATCGGGAAGAGCACCGGCAACGGACCGCTCGCTATCGTCAAGCGATGCTGGAGAAACTGGATGCCGCAGAGATTCGCTATCATATTAACGGCCATCCGGAGCAACACCTGCCCCATATTCTCAACCTCAGCTTTCCAGGAGCCGATACGGAAATGATACTGATGAACCTGGACCTGGAGGGGGTGGCCTGCGCCAGTGGCTCCGCTTGCACCTCTGGCACGCTGGAGGTCTCCCATGTGTTGGAAGCGATGGGACTTCCGGAGGAGCGCCTGGGCTCTGCCATCCGGTTTAGCTTCGGCAGAGGGAACACCGAGGAAGAAGTGCGGGTTGCAGCCCAGAGAGTGGCCGAAGTGATCCGGCGACTTACGGCGGCATAGTCTGGAAGAGGATCCATCGGGTCTAATGCAAACCGGCGATGATTCGCCGGTTTTTTGTTGCAGAAAGCCAGTTAAATTCTGAAAGGATGCCCTTCCTTTGTTAGCCGCTTCACTTATTGGGGAAATCATGGTATATTTAACTACAACCTAAATTATTTAGGCTTTAACTTAAAGCAGGGGGTGTGTGAGTGCTTATATGGATGCTACGAAAAGTGATGGCAGAAAGAGGTATTTGGAAAGGGACGGAATTGGCCCGTCTATTGGAGGAAAAAGCCGGATATCGTTTATCTGCCCCCTCGATCAGCGCATTGATGAACGGCTCCCCC
>CAUGKZ010000283.1 GCA_959600065.1 uncultured Kroppenstedtia sp.
TCTGGATACCCTGCACATCATTACCGAAGTAGATAAAGTTGAGATAAGCTTCCAGGATATCTTTCTTGTGATATTTTCGTTCCAGATTCCATGCGACGGCTACTTCTTTCAATTTACGAGCATAGGTTTTCGTATTGCTTTCCAGAATGACATTGCGGGCCACCTGCATTGTGATCGTGCCCCCACCCTCTGCCTTTCTGCCTTGTAGCACATTATGAACCATCGCCCGCATCAAACCTTTGAAGTCAACGCCATGATGATTATAAAACCGGCGGTCTTCCACGGCGACAAAAGCACCTTCAATCAGTTTTCGCGATGGGACATCCTCCATATGAACATATTCCTTGTTGGTGGATCCCAGTTTGGTCGCCGGACGATTGTTCACATCGTAGATGGTAGAAGCCACGTCGACATGCTTCAATCGGTCGAGAGGCATCGATTTGGCCGACACCATGATCACGGAACAGGCTCCCGCTACCAACAAAGCTGTCGTGATCAACACAAGCAGGATCCATTTCCGGTTTAACAGCCGTCTGGACCCTTTTTTTCGCTTCCTGACCTCGGCCCGTTTTTCCTTCATGCTTCCCAACCTCCCATGTCCTTGGGCTTCTCCATCTCGATCCGTCTACTGACTATACCTGTGTCTATAGTACTCCAATTCTTCCTTTATATCCAATAGATTTCCTTTTCCAATCACTTCATACAAATGCACAAAAAAAGACCGGTCCCTTCGGACCGGTCTTGCTTAGACCGTTATTTTTCACCACGGCCATCCATTGTTATTCCCTTCATCTTCATTTTCACCCTGGTCACGGCCGGGGGGACGATCCCCTTCCGGAGGAGGAGGGAACATGTCACCGCCGTTGGGATTCTGATCCTGTCCCTGATCCTGGGGTGGTTCCTCAGTCTCCTCCTCTTCTTCGCCATCCTCTTCAGGTGGCCCTTCCTCCTTTGAAGTGATGCGGATCGTCATCACATTGGAGGGTTCGGACTTCTGGTTCTCGGAATCCTCTGCCTTGGTATCGATGGCGATCACTCGGTAATGGTAAGACTTCTCTCCATCATCAGGTACTTCAATATCGCTGTCAGTATAGGATCCATCCGAAGTCTCACCGATAGCATTCCAGTTGGAACCGTCTTCCGAACGCTCCACCTGGTATTTCAACCGGCTGGAGGCATCGGACCACTGCAGATTCACCTGGGAACTGCCGTCAAATCCACCCCTGAGGTCCGTGATCGGCTTCAGTTCAAAGGGCGGCTCGGGTTCCGGCACGCCTGACGGTTTCTGGAACATCTGGGGTGACTGCCCTTCCAGAGCTTTGCTCATCACATCTTGGAAGATGGGGGCTGCGTAACCACCACCGGAGAGCTCCACGTCGTTCTCATTGTTTTTATCGTATTGGTTGAACACCGTGACCGCGCCCACATACTTCGATGTGTAACCTACAAACCAAGCCTCTTTGCTGCTCTGAGTGGTCCCGGTTTTCCCGGCCACTTGATGACCTGGGATCTGGGCGTTGGTCCCGGTTCCTTCCTCGACGTTATTCAGAAGCATCCGGGTCATGTACCAGGCCGTTTTGGGATCAAACACCTCATGCTTTTTAATCGGTTTCGCTGGCTCGAGGACCCGGTTGTTCTCCTGGGGAGCCACGATCTTGACCACAGCATGTGCGTCCTTGGTTGCCCCCGTCATATTGGCGAAGGTGGCATAGGACTGGGCGATCTTGACTGTGGTGGTCCCTTCGGTCATCCCCCCCAGGGCCAAGGCGGCATAACTGCCTTTATCCTTGTCATCCAGCTCGATCCCCGCTTTTTTCGCATATTCTGCTGCTGCCGGCAGCTTCACCGTATCCTGTAAGATTCGGATGGTGGAGAGGTTCAAGGAGTTGTTCACCATTTCTTGCATCGGGATATCTCCATAAACCTTACGACTCATGTTCTTCGGTTCCCAGTCACCGATTTTGATCGGCTCGTCCTTCACCATCGTGAATTCATTGAAATTATGATCCTTGATCGCCGGACCGTAAACGGTGATCGGCTTGATCGATGACCCCGGCTGCCGGTTGGTGATCGACCAATTGTAGAATCCCGGCTTGTAGTCACGGCCACCGCCCACAGCCACGATCTCCCCGGTTTTCGCATCGAGGAACGTCATAGCGGCGTTCAGTTCCTCCGGCTTCAATTTCTGGCCGCTATCCTTGTCGATAAAATATTCATCCTTCTCCAAGGCTTCTTCTGCCGCCTTTTGCATCTTGGGGTCCAGGGAGGTGTAGATCTTGTACCCTCCGTTAACCAGATCCTTTGAATCGATCCCCGGATAACGCTCCTCGATTTCATTGAGGATCAGACTTTTATAAGCGTAGTATTTGCTTCGTTTGAGGTGCTTTTTGGCTGCGTCCTTTTTGACACCCAGGCCCATCTTTTTATACTTTTCCGCTTCCTCCTGGGTGATCAACGCACCGAAGGGAGCTTCCGTCTCCTCTGCCATCTTGTTCAGCACCACATTGCGACGGAACTTGGCTTTCTCCGGGAAGTTGAAGGGATCGTAACCGTAAGGTGCCTTGGGTAACCCCGCCAACATGGCGATCTCATGGGGTTCCAGCTTCTCTTTGGTAATATCTTTGTCAAAGTAGATCTTGGCCGCCATCTTGATCCCCTGCACGTTATTCCCGAAATCGATATAGTTGAGATAGGTCTCCAGAATCTTAGATTTCTTTACTTCTTTCTCCAGACTCAAGGCGGCCATCATCTCATCCAATTTTCTGGAATAAGTCTTCTTCCGGTCTTTGATCACCGCGTTCCGGGCCACCTGCATGGTGATCGTCCCGCCACCTTCAGCTTTGCCCAAAGCGACGATGTTCTTGACCACCGCCCGTCCCATACTCCAATAGTCTACTCCGTGGTGATTGTAAAAACGCTCATCCTCCACTGCGACAAAAGCCTGGTATAATTCCGGAGACTTCACATCTTTCAGTTTTACATACTCCCGGTTCGTGGAGCCGAGTTGCATCACTTTTTTTCCGTCACGATCATAAACGGTAGACGAGCTTTCCATACTCTTTTTAACTTCATCCATGTTGTAGGTCTTGGCACTCATCAAAACTGCAGAACAACCTCCGACCACCAACAGGAGCGTGGTCATCAAGACCAGCAAAATCCATTTTTTGTTGAAGAAACGGAAACGTTTCCCGTTGCCGCCTCCTTGACCGCCCCGGGAGGAACGGCCCGCAAGGGAACGACGTTTCGTTTTGCGGCCGGTGCTACGTGACCGCGACGGTACGCCCCCCGACATCGTCTGATATTTATCCATCACTTCAAACCCCCTGCATCCCATCATTTCCCGGTTTTGTCTGTAATTTCAATTAGATTACGAGAGCTGAGAATAACGGCGAAATCTTTAATCTTCAAAATCCAATAGTTTCTGGAAAGGTCTCACCCTAGGCAAACGTATCAACCTCTTTCTCCGCTTCTTTCCGTTATGGTATAGTGGGAACGAGGTGATTCCATGAACACCCAAGCAGCGGTGTTTGCCTGCCGGTTTACTGGGTTCATCGGCATCCTCGCATCCCTCCTCTTCTGGAAAATGTACGGTCTCACCGGTCTGTCCCTGGGACTGGCCGGTTCGCTTCTCTGG
>CAUGKZ010000284.1 GCA_959600065.1 uncultured Kroppenstedtia sp.
TAGCATCCTCCTTTCCCAGATGGCTGTCATCATGCACCAACACCACTTCCACCTGCTTTTCTCGGATGGCGTCCAACAGGCGAAGGATTCCCTCACGATCCAGATCCCAGCCGCTGTGCCCTTCGGTAATCGTCTCCACCACTTCTACACCGAGCTCGCTGGCCCAAGCGCTTAATGCTTCCACTTGCCCTTTCAAACTGCTCTCCTGCTTTGGGTTTTGGGCGGAAATCCTGGCATACAGAATGCCTTTCAACTCCGCATCCTCCTTTCCATCCTTGCCATATGCCTTTTCATTCTGTAAAGTGTTGAATGAAGGAGTGATGCTGGTGATTACTGACGAACTGATCCAACGGATCAATGAACTGGCCCGTAAACAGAAAGCAGAGGGACTCACTCCCGCAGAAAAGGAAGAGCAGCAACAGCTCCGCCAAAAATACCTTCAAGGGATTCGCGGATCCGTGAAAAGTCAATTGGATCGGATTCGCTTTGTGGATGACCTCTCCTGAAAGCGTCCCCTTTATTATAAACAAGTGAGACCGGGAACGAAATAATAAAGCCCCCAAAGGGGGCTTTATGTATAGACAAAGGGTAATTATACTTAAATAAATCAAAAATTCAGGGTTTATATTACAAACTAGTTATTGATAAAAATAAGTCGGTATATTATTGTAAAATAAACAGACAAAAGATTCCCATTGGGGGGATTTTTACGTGTTGCCATACAAAGAGCTGACCCGTGTGGACAAACTGGTCCACGAACCGGCCCGGCTAGCCATTCTGAGCGCGCTGTCTGCATGTACCTTGGCTGAATTTCTGTTTCTGCAGGAACTGACTGGATTGACTAAGGGAAATCTCTCCAGTCACTTGACCAAATTGGAAAATGCTCAGCTGGTGACCATCGACAAACATTTTGTCAGAAAAAAAATCCCACAGACCACCATTCGAATCACAGAAGAAGGGCGTGCCGCAGTCAAAAAGCATTGGGAACATCTGGAGTCCATCCGACGGGCAATTCGTCAACAGGGAGCCCTGGGGGATCGCACCTCCCTGAATCAGTTATCCATCTCGGGTCCCCCACTCTCCTTTGAGAAAAAACGGGCAAAAGAAGACTTGACTTAATCCTGTTTTTTTCGTACGATGATTTTATTCAATTACATATCGTCTTTTTCCTGATAAAGGGGAGTAGCTTTAACAACAAAGTCGTCATTACGGGATGGGCGGTCCCCGGCTTTGTTGACGACGCTCGGCGTTGTTTGTGAGACCTTTACCACTAATTTGTGGTGAAGGTCTTTTTATATTCCCAAAAAGAGAGGTTGAAACTCATGACCGACATCTTTTCATTGGATTTTCTGCAAGCACTGATCTCCATCATTATCATCGACTTGGTCTTAGCCGGGGACAATGCCATTGTGATTGGCTTGGCTGCTCGGAACCTTCCCAAGGAAAATCAAAAGAAAGTGATTATCGGCGGAACCGTCGGAGCCATCATCATTCGGGCTGCAGCTACCTTGGCAGTGGTTTGGTTGTTGAAGATTCCTGGCCTGCTACTGATTGGCGGATTAATCCTGATCTGGATCGCCTTTAAACTTCTCATCGAAGAAAAAGGAAAGGAAGATGTGAAAGCCAGCAGCCATGTATGGGGGGCCATCGGAACCATCATCGTAGCAGATGCCGTCATGGGCTTGGATAACGTGTTGGCCGTTGCCGGCGCCGCCCACAGCAGTTACCTACTCGTCATTCTTGGGCTGATGATCAGCATTCCGATTGTCGTATGGGGGAGCACCATTATCCTGAAATGGATTGAACGCTATCCTTGGATCATCTATGTCGGCTCTGGTGTATTGGCCTGGACTGCTTCTAACATGATCGTGGATGAGCCCTTCTTGAAAGAATTTTTCATAGAACAACCGGTGTTGAAATGGACCTTGAATGCAGTCATCATCATTGGAGTCCTCGCCCTCGGTCACCGTGTCAAAAAGAAAGCAACCCACCATTAAACCGAAGCAGGAATCTTCACTCTTGTCATAGGCTTGACAGTTTCATCTCTTCATGAAATCCTTTGATCATCGAACGCTGGCCTCATTTGAATCCAGGTACTTTCACATACTAGGTGAAAGTACCTGACTCATGCGTCTGATGAGCTACCAAAGGAGAGATCCCTGTGAAACCCGTACCAACAGAACGTTCTCGCACAATTAAAACCTCTCTGGTGTTGCCTCCGGATACCAACCATATGGGTACCATCTTCGGCGGGACTATTTTGGCCTATCTCGATGAAGTAGCCGCCATCTCAGCCATGCGCCACAGCGGAGAAGCAGTCGTGACCGCTTCCTTTGACTCCGTCGATTTTCTGACTCCCGTAAAAGAAGGGGATATTATCACCGTGGAGGGTTTTGTCACTTGGACAGGGCGCACTTCGATGGAGGTCTATGCCAAAGTGAGTTCAGAGAAATTACCCGAAAGAGAAAAGAGATTGACAGCCACCTCTTTTATCACCATGGTAGCCGTGGATGAACACGGAAAACCGAAGCCGGTCCCTCCGGTCCAACCCCAGACGGAAGAAGAAAGGCAACTCTACAAAACTGCTCCACATAGACAACAACTGCGAAAGCAGGGAAAACAACTCTAACAGGGAATGAGAGCCGGCTTGCTTCGGCTCTCATTCTAATATGGGCATCTCCTCCGTGCCGCATGACCCCGCTACCGAATAGGATGTTTACGAGCATCCATCCGTCATGATGGGGAAAGAGGAGGCGGTACTTACGAAATCCCTCACCCTGAATCAATGTATCCAAATTATCGGGGGAACCTTGATCCGCGGGGATGGGGGGCGGACCCTCCGCGCGGCCAATCTGGGCAAGCCCCGAAGACTGGCCAAAAATCAGATCTACTTTTACTCCAAGTCCCGTTCATGGGATAAACAATTGGCCGGATTGCAGTCGACTCCCCCTGCCGCAGCCGTTCTTCAAGAAGGTATCTCCGGGTCTTCGATTCCGAGTTCCGTAGCCATTGTACGGGTTCCTGATGTGAATCAAGCCATCTGGCGTTTGGCCAACTGGAACTGGAAACAAATTTATCCTCGGGTGGCCGCTGTCACTGGGAGTGCTGGCAAATCCACCACCACCTCCATGGTTACTTCCATTCTCCGACGTTCCAAGCGAGTGGTTCACACCCAGGGCAATCTGAATACCTTTACCTACCTTCCGTCTTATCTGTTGAGGTTATCTCCTGGGGATGAAATTCTCATGCTGGAGATGGGAATGAAATCCTTTAATAATATCGCCCGCCAATGCCGGGTCGTTCGCCCAACAGTGGGGGCAGTGACCAATGTGGGGGAAGCCCATGCCGGCCACCTTGGAGGCGTCCAAAAAGTGGTCAAGGCGAAACAAGAACTCATTGATGGCCTTCGCCCTGGTGCCACCCTGTACCTCAATGCCGACTGTCAGCGTTCCAAACAACTCTCCACGCGCCGATTTCGAGGATCTGTCTATACCTTCGGAATCCGAAACCCCGCCGACATCCGGGGTGGGAACATCCAATACAGCACAAACGGGATGTCCTTCGATGTGATGACCGAAGGAAAAAAAGGCAGATTTTTCATTCCCACCTGGGGAGACCA
>CAUGKZ010000285.1 GCA_959600065.1 uncultured Kroppenstedtia sp.
TTAGCATTGTTATCTTGCATTCATTATTCTTACGGTGAGATGGGAGGTGAGCCACTGTGAGTACGGTGGCATTCCATACGCTGGGCTGTAAAGTAAACGCATATGAGACAGAGGCCATGTGGAAGCTGTTTCAGCATCAAGGATATGAAAAGGTCGATTTTGAACAGAAGGCCGATGTATATGTGATCAATACCTGTACAGTGACCAATACGGGAGATCGCAAGAGCCGTCAAATGATTCGGCGAGCCGTCCGGAAGAATCCAGAGGCTGTGGTGGCAGTGACCGGCTGTTATGCCCAGACGTCTTCTGCTGATATTATGGAGATTCCCGGAGTAGATGTGGTGGTGGGGACCCAGGGACGGGACCGACTCCTTCAATATATCGAGGAGCACCGACAGACACGGCAACCGGTCAATGCAGTAAGGAACATCATGAAAACCCGGGAATTCGAGGAAATGGACGTCCCCTCCTTTTCGGAGCGGACCCGGGCCTCACTCAAAATCCAGGAAGGCTGCAATAACTTCTGCACCTTCTGCATCATTCCCTGGGCTCGTGGCCTCCTGCGAAGCCGCAAGCCGGAAAGTGTGCTCCGGCAAGCCCGGCAACTGGTGGAAGCAGGTTATAAAGAAATCGTTCTCACTGGAATTCACACTGGAGGCTATGGGGACGACTTTGAAGACTATAAGTTGGCGGATTTGCTTTGGGACCTGGACCAAGTAGAGGGGCTGAAACGGATCCGAATCAGCTCCATCGAAGCCAGTCAGATCGATGACCGAGTGATCGATGTGCTCAACAAATCGGATAAGATGTGCCGTCATCTGCATATCCCCTTGCAGGCAGGGGATGATGTGGTACTGAAACGGATGCGCCGCCGTTATACAGTGGAGGAGTACCGTCGCAAGATTGAGCATGTTCATCGGGCGATGCCAGGGGTGGCCATCACTAGCGACGTGATTGTCGGCTTTCCCGGAGAGACGGAGGAGCAGTTTGAAAACGGATATCGTCTGATTGAAGAGCTGGGTTTCTCCGAGTTGCATGTTTTTCCTTACTCAACCCGGACCGGAACTCCGGCAGCACGGATGACGGATCAAGTACCGGCAGAGGTGAAGCAGGATCGGGTCGCACGATTGATCGCGCTCTCGGATCACCTCGCTTTGACTTACGCCTCGAAGTATGCAGGTGAGGTACTGGAAGTGATCCCGGAAGGCCCCTTGAAAGACGACCCAGACAGTGGGTGGTTGGCGGGGTATTCCGACAACTATCTGCAGATCGCCTTCCCCGGCAATGAAGAGCTGGTGGGACAGGTGTGTCGCGTCCGCTTGGATCAACCCGGTTCCGAGTATAGCCAAGGTACCTTTGTCCGGACCATGGATGAAGTTCCCCGACCTTATAAAGCTGGCTGAGGGGGTTTTTCCATTCCATGTGCATTGGACACCTGACCGCCCTTCTCCAGGGCGGTTTTTTTGCGGGAGAAAAGCTGTTACATTCAAAATTTTGATCTATACTGATAAAGAGACTGGGGATGAAGAGATGATCCCCGAGAGGAGGCGGCGAGATGGCATCTGAAGATTGGGAGTCCGCGTTGGACAAATTTGATTGGAATGATGTGTTGGCTGAAGTGGATGGGGAACTTTTGGAACACTTGGCTAGTGAACTCAGTTTCCGTACATACCAGGCGTTAAAAGAATCTTCTTGTCCTCTGGGAGACGGATATCATCTGACGCACTTAGCAGATGGAAGGTGGGCATTTTGGAACGAGCAGAACTACGCGCAGGAGGATGTCCGTTTTTTTGAGACAGCTCAACATTTTTTGCATGAAGCTGTGGACGAATTCAAACTGGAGCCACCCCAAGTACAGGATTTGTTAAGACGGCTGGAAAAAACCCCGAACCTCAAGTTATGTGTCGTTTGTGGGCATCACTTCAACCCGGATGATTCCGCCCGACGGGAACTGGGGATCGAGGGGATCTTTCTCGATGAGGAGAATCAGGAAGGAGAATGCTGCTCCCCTCAGTGTGCCGTGGAAGCAGTGGTCCACGATATGAAAAAAGGATGAGATGGATATAGTGAGGAAGTGAAGAAATGGGGGAAAGAGAAGTAATCGGCCGAACTTCCGTGCCGTTGACGCGGGAAAGTCTGGCCGCGGATCTGAAAGAATTGGGATTGGGAGAAGGGGAGAGGGTGATCGTCCATGCCTCCCTTTCCTCCCTCGGATATGTGGTGGGAGGGGCGGAAGCCGTCATTCAGGCGCTGATGGACGTACTCACTTCCACGGGGACACTGGTGATGCCAACCCAATCCCCTCAACTGTCGGAGCCTTCTTTCTGGGAAAACCCGCCGGTGCCTGAAGAGTGGTGGCCGGTGTTCCGGGAGCATTTGCCAGCCTATGATCCTCACGTCACTCCTGCTTTCTGGATGGGTAAGGTCGCGGATACCTTTCGTACTTTCCCAGGAGTTTTTCGTAGCGATCATCCGAAGCTCTCCCTTGCCGCCTGGGGGAATGATGCGAGGAAAATGGTGGAGGGTCACGGTTTGGCCTTCGGTTTGGGTGAAGATTCCCCCTTGGCCAAGTTGTATGATCGTTATGCCCATGTTCTTCTGCTGGGAGTGGGCTATGAGAGCAATACATCCTTTCATTTGGCAGAATATCGGGTGCCGGGAGGAAAAGTAATAGAAGAAGGGGCTCCGGTGATGGAAGAGGGAAGGCGGATTTGGAAGGTTTATCGGGATCTGGACCACCAAACGGACTCATTTTCCAAGATCGGAGCAGCCTTTGAGCAGACCCATCCTGTTCGGGTAGGCCGGGTTGGACTGGCGGAAAGCCGATTGTTTAGGATGCGGGATGCGGTCGATTTTGCCGTGGATTGGTTTACCAGGGAGCAGTCTGGTTCATCCTGCCCCGGATGCTGATATGATTCATGAGCTTCAGGAAAAGGAGAAAGGGGGAATCACTTTTGAAGGAGATCTCTGCAGGTGGTGTCGTTTATAAGCAGGAGGGGGGAGAAATCTTCATCCTGATGATAAAAGATCGTTATTCTACTTGGTCTTTACCCAAAGGAAAAAGGGAGTCCGGAGAGACCAACGAGCAGACTGCCTTGCGGGAAATTCTGGAGGAGACAGGTGTGGAGGGGGAGATCGAACAACCCCTGGAAACCATCTTTTATCGTTACTTCCATCCGGATTACGGAGAGGTGGAAAAAGAAGTTCACTATTTTTTAGTCCAAGCCAGGGCAGGAAAGACGGTTCCCCAGTTATCGGAAATCACCGACGTTGCGTGGCTGAGTCCGCAACAAGCCTGGGAGAAACAACAGACCAAGGGATATGAGAATAACCTGAGCGTGGTCCGCAAAGCCTTTGCCTGCCTTGGAATTCAAGTGCACCCAGTGGAGGGGGATTCGAAGTGAACGGAAAAGAACTGGCATCTATGATCGACCATACCCTATTGAAACCGGAGGCGACGGCGGAGCAAATCGATCAGCTTTGTGAAGAAGCCGCCACCCACGGTTTTGCCTCTGTCTGCATCCATCCCTATTGGGTGAGACGGGCGGCAGAAAAGCTGAAAGGTTCGGGGGTAAAGGTTTGCACCGTGATCGGTTTCCCCCTGGGAG
>CAUGKZ010000286.1 GCA_959600065.1 uncultured Kroppenstedtia sp.
TTTCTTCATCTCATCCTGCATAATTAATATATATACTAGAATATATCTAATTGATATATCATTTTCTGAAACGGGTAGCCGATCTGCACCTTCTCCTCTCCTTTGGTCTTGCAACAAACGATTTCAAGAGGATCGGCAACCCCTTTTTTATGTGTACAGACAAGTTGTCGATGAGGAGTCGACTCAAATCGATGTCCACCACAGCCAATCGGAAGGACAAGAAAAAACCCGCCATCGGCGAGCCCGTGTCAAACCACTTTACTTTGCAAGGCCTTCAATTCCTTCATCAAATACATACATCGTTTTTCCAGGGAGTTCAACCGGTAGATGGCACTGTCCACCAGGTCCGGATCTGTGAGATGATCCAACTGCTCTTTGGTCCGCTCCCACTCCCGGCGTGTCTGCTTCATCTCTTCCTGAATTTCCTCGAAACGTGATTTACAGTCTTTCTCCTGGCTGAAAAAGCGCAAACTTATCATCCCCTTTGAACCGGGTTCCTCTGTATTTCCATCCTTCTCATCATGTCTCATCCTTTTTTCCACCCTATGTCTTATTCCACCTGAATAGTCCCATGATGTTCGGAACGGGTGGGTCGTCATCCCACAATTTCTCCGACAGTCAATTCACTCCGGTTCAGTTTCACTCATACATTGGAGGGGTTGCACCTGACTCTACTGAGGAGGAACTTTTTTATGTACGGTTCCGTCTTTTACTCTATTACCCCGCCCGCAAAGGATCCATCCTCTCCCTCGACTAGGCTCTACACCCTCAAGATCCCGACTCGCCTTGGAAAGGATACGACTTGGAACACCCGCTGTCCCTCGGGTACCCAATCTCCGATCCATGTGGGGAAAGATCACCACAACGGCGAAAACGATGAGAAGGGTCCAATGGGCCACGGTTTCACTCCCTAGATGCAACCTCTTGCAAGTCACCTGGGAAACGTCGCCTCAGCTTCATCCCCTAGCCCTGAAATTTACCCAAATAAGAACAGGAAATAGGTGGAGAGAGTAAAATTGACTTTTATTCCCATTGTCCCCCCCATCGTAAAATATGGCTTAAGGGGACGGGGATGGGGGGACGGCTACGGTCTCTTGCAGAGAGCGCAAAGGCTCTTCACCATCCCACCATCCCGAACCTTATTTCTCACCTAAAATAGGGCTAATCAACACGCCTGCTCTCAAATATCTCGATTTCCAAGAAAAAACCTGGTAGACCCATCTTGAGGTGGTCTGCCAGGTTTTCCTTTCAAAGTGCCGGTGCATATGGACGAGGAAGAATGTGATCTTGACCCAGAGCAAGGGCCGCTTCATTGGCCCAATAGGGATTGCGCAACATGCCCCGACCGACGGCCACCGCATCGGCCAGGCCGTTTCGCACCACCATCTCCGCCACTTTGGGATCATCCAGATTACCGACGGCGACCACCGGGACGCCTACCTCATTCCGAATAGTGGTAGCCAAGGGTACCTGATAACCGGGGGCGCCCGCTTGCACCGGAGAGGGCCCCGTTGGGGACTCACCGCCGGAACTCACATCGAAGACATCCACACCTAGATCACGGAACTTTTTGCAACGTTCCACCGTCTCTTCCAGAGTATATCCTCCGTCAGCGTACTCGACAGCGGAGATCCGCATCATCAAGGGCATCGTTTCTGGAATCCGTTTCCGAACGGTACGGATCACTTCTGAAGCAAAACGATCCGGTTCCCCGTATTCGTCCGTTCTCCGGTTGGAGATGCGAGAGATGAATTGATGGATCAGGTAGCCATGAGCACCGTGAATCTCCAAGGTGTCCACTCCCGCCTGAACGGCTCGCTCTGCCGCCTGTCCGAAGAGATTCACCATCTCTTGAATCTCAGTTGTGGTCATTTCATGGGGAACACGAAAGTTCTCATGGAAAGAAATTGCCGAGGGAGCCACCGGCCGCAGACTTTCCGATTCCGCTTTGCGCCCGGCATGGGCGATCTGGATCCCTACTTTGGCCCCATACCGCTGACAGGCCTGGATTATCCGCTGAAAAGCGGGAATCTGCTTATCAGACCAAAGCCCCAGATCCCGGTCACTGATCCGACCGTCGGGATGGACATCCGTCATCTCCATCATAATCAATCCTGTTCCTCCCACAGCACGGGAAACATAATGAACATCATGCCATTCTTCCGGCGCACCATCCCGTGCCTCCACACTGTATTGGCACATGGGAGACATCATAATTCGATTTTTCAGCTTCAACCCTTTCCACTCGACAGGATCTAACAAACCCGGCAAATCTCACCACTCCTTTTTCTTTACGGAAACGAAATATCTTTTCAATTATACCCGGTCCATCAAAAACAAAAACAGCCCTTAAGGACGGTCCTGTTCCTGTTCCCGATGTAAAAGCGATAAAAAGGGGCGGGCAAATTCCGAGACGGAGAATTCCCCCGCCACTTGCTGAAAATAAGTTTTTTTCACCCGTTCCATCAGCCAAACCGGGATCTTTCGTCCTCTGATCAACGGATAAACCAGCCGATACCCCTGTACCAGATGATCCCACCGGGCGTCATCGCCTGGTTTGAGGTACTCGGAAACATCCAGCAATTTGGCATGCCCCTCCTGCAACAGGATGTTTTTCAAATGCAAATCCCGTGGATTGAGACCCTGGTTGCGGACATAGCGGCGTGCCGCCTCCACCTCTGCAATGATGTTTTCCGGGATGACAATCCCTTGGGAGACACATTCGTACAATGTAGGACCCCGCTCATGGCTAAGGACGAGGAAAGAGTCCCCCATTCCAAAGCAGACTGGAAAGTACGGGGTATCTCCAAGACGGCGATACACCTCGTATTCATCCAATCGCTTCTGCTCCCGGCCGGGTGCATAACACTTAAACACTACTTGGGGTTCCGAGGGGTGACGAACCACCACTGCATCAGTCCCGATACCGACCTTCTCCAATTCATTTGGAATGTGGAAAATGGTCACCAGTTGATTCCCCGGTTGGCCCTGGATTTTCACATTTTCGATCAGAGGCTGGATCCAACTCCAAAACATTGGGTTCCCCCTTGTCTGATAAAGGCCTGGACCCGGTTATTTTGATCTATACCCGAAAATAATACTTTTCTTTAACCCTTGTGTCAAACAGATGACTTATCTATAATATGTCCATTTTGCGGACAAAACCGACAAATCCTCCTAGATGAACCCAGGGAGATAAATTACTAAACTGATCAGACCGGGGACGGAGTGGAGACCTCCATTCAATCACGGGCCCATCCCTCCCCACCCCAGTCATGACTCCGAGATCCGACTGGATTAATCTTCACTCATCGGGGGAAAAGAGGGATAAGGAGTGATAAAACGAAAGTTATTACGTAAAGGAGGAAGCCATGATGAAAGACTGGATGAAAAAAGGATTGGCTGCTAGTGTGGGGTTAGCTGTAATCAGTAAAGAACGGATGGAAAAAATCCTGCGGGACATGGTGAATCGGGGAGAAATGACCCCCTCCGCCTCCAAAGAGCTACTGGAGAAACTGATTGCCCGGGGTGAACAGGAGCAGGAACAATTGGATCAATATCTCCGCGGACGAATGACCAAACTGCTCAACGAGATGAATATCTCCAC
>CAUGKZ010000287.1 GCA_959600065.1 uncultured Kroppenstedtia sp.
GCGCCACAGGCACTACAATCTGGAATCAAGGAAGCGCCGCAGACACTACAATCTAATATGTGCCCCTTCAGGCAACCTGATCTTGTTTTTCGGCGGGGTGGGACAGGATGGTGAGGTGGCTCCGATCTCTTGCAAAGAGCGCAAAGGCTCTCCGCCTCCTCACCTTCCTTTCCCTTCTGTGATTTTCCACACAATGATCGCTGAGGGGGGGACTAGGTTGCGCCAAGGGCACTACAATCTGATATCAAGGAAGCGCCGCAGACACTACAATTTCGATGGACTGAAGCTCTAGAAGCGTTGTGAAAAAATCTTTCACAGGGAGGGTGGGGTTTCACATGGAGTGACTTGGGCTTGCAAGAACAACGTAACGACATATGAATCCCCATCCCAACCTCGCAAACGCAAGTAATCACAATGTTTTCTAGACACGGGATGATTGTCTCAATAAAAAAAGCTGTTGGCTTTTGGATGCCAACAGCTTTTTATTAACGGGATCGATCCGATTTGAGCAATTCCTTGAAATCGGGAGGGACACTGCAACCTGAGCCGATAAAATCCACGTCCCGTCCGACCTCCCCCGCCTGTTGCCAAAATTCCACCACACACTCCAAGGGGTGGGGCACCTTTTGGGCCGGAGCCAAAAACAGGGTGACTTCTCGGGATGGCTCTCCTTCTTCCGCAAAGGTGGCATAATAAACAGGGTAGCTGACCACCTGACCCTCCTTCACCTCGATGTCAAAACGCATCTCATGGCTGATGACCAACTGGGAGAAAGGCCGGGAGAAGGATTGTGGTTCTCCCTCCTCGGAACAGGCCGTCACCTCCACCTGATCCTCTTCCTCGTCCACATTGACAGATTCTGCTTTTCCGTAAATGTATACCGCTTCTTCGGACATATCGATGATCCCCGTCATAATCGGGGCTTCATTCGTCATCATCTTTTGTAGCAGACGCTCCAGTTCAGGTGCAGTCATCTCACGTATAGAAGCCTGAAAATTGATTACGTTTGCATGGGGAAAAATACGCATGGGTCTGCTCCTCTCTGCGATTCCCCCAGATTATAACGCAATCGGACACCCCATTCAAGGTTGCGGGCGTTTCTGCTCATATTCCCGATGGCGAAGCTCCACCCGCCGAATCTTGCCACTGGTCGTTTTGGGAAGTTCGGTGACAAACTCGATCTCCCGGGGGTATTTATAAGGAGCAGTCACCTTTTTCACATGTTCCTGCAACTGATTCGCCATTTCATCAGAAGCGCCCCGTCCTTCTTTCAACACGACGAAGGCTTTCACAATGGTACCTCGGACGGGGTCCGGGCTGGCCACTACGGCACATTCCTGGACTGCGGGGTGTTTGACCAGCGCATCCTCCACTTCAAAGGGACCAATGGTATAACCTGAACTGATAATAATGTCATCGGAACGGCCTTCAAACCAAAAGTATCCCTCTTCATCTTGTCGAGCCCGATCACCCGTCAGATACCATTCCCCGTGGAAAGCTCTCTCGGTTCGTTCAGGGTCTCGGTAATATCCCTTGAACAGGGTGGGGGCATCCTTGTGAACAGCAATATCCCCCACTTCTCCCACCGGCACCGGATCGCCTTTCTCATCCAGCAAGGTCACCCGGTTTCCCGGGGTGGGTTTCCCCATCGAACCCGGTTTGATCTCCATTCCCTCCAAAGTTGCCGTGAGGAGAGTATTTTCTGTCTGTCCATATCCATCCCGAACATCAATGTCAAAATAGCGTCGAAAGGTGTCAATCACCTCTCGGTTCAGAGGTTCTCCCGCACTGACGGCACTCCGGAGGCTACTTAAACGATACCGCTCTAAGTCATCCACCTTGGCCATCATCCGATACTCTGTCGGCGTGCAGCAAAAAACATTCACTTGATACTCCTCGATCAGAGAAAGATACTTAGAAGCATCGAAGCGCCCTTGATATACCAATCCGGTCGCTCCACTTCCCAGTGTGGACATAAAAGGACTCCATATCCACTTGGCCCACCCCGGACCCGCAGTCGCCCACACCATATCTCCCGGCTGGATCCCCATCCACTTTCGGGCAGCGACCTCCTGATGGGCAATCGCCCAGCTGTGATGGTGGATCACTCCCTTTGGCCCGCCTGTGGTGCCTGAAGTGTAGGAAATAAAAGCGATATCATCGCTTCGTGTATGCGGCAACTCCACATCCTTCACTCCTACACCCAGTTGACCGAAGGATTCCCATCCTTCCACGTCTCCCCCATGTACCCATCCATACCGAAGGCTCCTGCAATTCTCCCTTGCGGTCTCCACCCGTCCTCCCAGGGAAGAATCAAAAATGATCGCCTGGGCCTGCGCATGATGGATGCGATAGGATATATCCGAAGACTGGAGCATTTCCGATCCCGGCATCACAGCCAAACCCGCTTTCAAAGCCCCTAGATAAGCCACATAGGCTTCGGGAATCCGCGGGAGCAGAATCATGATCCGATCTCCTTTTTGCAGACCGGATGACAATAATCCTCGCGCGACCCGATCGGACTCTTCCTTCAATTTCGAATAAGATACTTCCCGCTTTTCTCCCCGATCGTTTTCCCAACGGATCGCTACCCGTCCCGTCTCTGCATGACGATCCACATCCCATGCCATGTTGTAATATTCAGGAATTACCCATTGCAAGCTGACTCCCCCCCAGAAGTGGTTTGTCCCGGGGTCTGTCGATTTTTTGAGCGGGAAGACCCTGTAAGAGCCATGTGAACGTTGTACCCGCAGGAGCCGAGTCACCGTCACAGGTCACAACATTCCTGTTCAACGTCGATTTTCCGGCTCATCAACAACCCTGGGGTCATCTACTTTTTCGACATTCTTCCCTGTATTCCTTTGACTCGGCAATGGAAAAGGCAGCGGTAAACCCGCTGCCCGTATTTCATACCAGGTTATTCAGTTCAAAAATACTTTACTTCATTCCGCCACCCAGTTGCTGTTCGGCCAGAGACACCAAGCGTTTGGTAATTTCACCACCAACAGAACCGTTGGCACGGGAGGTGGTATCGGCACCCAGTTGAACGCCGAACTCAGAAGCGATTTCGTACTTCATTTGGTCAAGAGCCTGTGCAGCACCAGCAACCAGCAGTTGGTTGGAGTTACGCTCGCGGTTGTTTTGTTGTTGCATCCTCGGTTTCACCTCCTTGTGGATGGTACTCTTATATTGCTTAGAATCCGAAATTGCAATGCGTGTGAAATTCTGGAATGGGGGAACGTCGGGGTTTTCGGGGGTTCCAAGGATCAATCTGGGGAGTTTCCGCATAGAATATCGTAAAAACGGAAGCCATATAGAGGAAGCAGCGAGGTGTTGTCCGGTGACTCAAGATGTTTATCGGTTGCTCGGCGAACTTCAAACCATCGATTTTTTTCTGACAGAAATCAATATGTATCTGGACAGCCATCCTCAGGATGCCACTGCCCTTGAACGTCAACAACGATACCAGCAGATCCGACAGGAACTCGACAGGGAATACCAGGGAAGTATCCGCCTTTTACATGCCGCACAGCAGCAATTAGCCGCTAAAAAATAAAAATAGCGCCATTTCGGCGCTTTGCAAT
>CAUGKZ010000288.1 GCA_959600065.1 uncultured Kroppenstedtia sp.
CCACTGTAATAGGCTAAAGTAGCCGTCTCTGAATTTCCATTTTAACTAATTTCCTCTGATTATTGCTACTTTCTGTTATACCGAGGAATCCCTCCTGCTCGTTTATGCTTGATTAAAGCGCTTACTTGGTGTATACTGGACACGATCAATCATAAACAGTCGTAATCATTCATGGTCAGTGATGAGGTGGTTGTTTGTTTGCAGAGGAGCGGAAACAACACATTTTGGCTTTACTCAGCCAACAAGAGCGTGTAACCGTACAAGAATTGACGAGTTACTTCCGTGTGTCTGAAAGTACGATTCGTCGGGATCTGCAGGAACTTGAAGATGAACACCTATTGGAGCGGACACATGGCGGGGCGATCTTGCTGGAAAAGGGAAAAACCGAGCCCAGTTATCAGGAGAAAGTGTCGGTTCAAGAACTTGAGAAAGCTGCCATCGCTGAGGCAGCCGTTCCGTTCATCCGACCAGGGGAGACGATCCTGTTGGATGCCGGGACAACGACCACACATTTGGCCAAAGGGTTGTGCGATCACTCCCACTTAACCGTGGTGACCAATTCCTATCACATCGCCTCCCTTTTATCGGACAAAGGAGAGATGGACGTCATCCTCATCGGGGGAATGGTCAAGTTTAGCACACTGGCCGCTGTTGGCCCCTATGCAGAATCGATGTTAAAACAGCTGAACGTGGACAAACTGTTTCTCGGTGCCAATGGAGTGGATCGCACCCGTGGTGTAACAACCCCGGATCCATTGGAAGCGAAAACGAAACAGGACATGATCCGATCGGCACGGGAAGTGTTTCTGCTGGCCGATTCCAGTAAATTGGGTCGAACCGCTTTCGCTCATGTTTGTTCCCTTGAAACCATCGACAACCTGATCACCGATCGGGGCATCGATGATCGTATCCAAGAAGAATTCACAGACCTGGGATTAAAGATCACTATTGCTACAGAAAGGGATGGTTCCACTGTTTGAAGTCGTCACAGTCACCCTGAATCCTGCAATCGACCAGACACTCACCGTCGATTCCTTCACTTTACAGGGGACCCATCGCATCGATCATAAACAGACAGACCCTGGGGGGAAAGGGATCAATGTATCCCGAGCCTTGGCCCAACTGGGGATTCCATCCATGGCGATGGGTTTCATCGGAGAAGACAATGAAGCCCTATTTACCTCTCGTATGGAACAGCAAGGGATTGCGACAGACTGGATCCGCTGTCCCGGGGAAACCCGTCAGAACATAAAAGTATGGGACCCCTCAGCGAATGCGATCACCGAATTAAACGACGCCGGCTTCACGGTACCGCCCTCCGCCCTTCGCTCATTGTGGGAAAAATTACAGAACCTTCCCTCGCAGGTCCAGTGGGTTGCCCTTTCCGGCAGTATTCCACCGGGTGTTCCGGAAACAATTTATCGTGACATGATTCATCTACTGAAAAAGCAGGGAAAGCAGGTCCTCCTCGATACCAGTGGAAGGGCTCTCATGGAAGGAATCACTGCCTGTCCCTTTCTGATTAAACCCAACGAAGAGGAGATGCAGCAGTTAAATCCGGGGAACGAAACTCTCTCCGAGCAGATCGAAGCTCTTCATCAGAAGGGAATTTCACACATCTTCCTGTCCCTGGGTGCAAAAGGAGCCATCGGTTCCTCACCACAAGAACACTGGATGGCCACCCCCCCTCCCATCGCATCCAAAAGCACAGTAGGAGCCGGGGATGCCATGGTGGCAGCCATTTTGCAGTCACTGATCAAAGGAAGACCCCTGCCGAAAACTTTGTCCTGGGGCGTAGCCTCGGGAACAGCCGCCGCCAGTCAGAGTGGAACGGATTTCGGAACCTTGGAGGAAATCCGCACACTGGAAAAACAGGTACAGCTAGAAGCGTTGTGAAAAGTTCTAGCTCTTTTTCAAACGAGATGATCAGCAAAGGAGATCCCAGCCATGAAAATCACTGAGCTCGTAAATGAACAGCGAATCAACGAACAGTTGCAGTCTAATACCAAGGCTCAGGTATTGCATGAGTTGGCCGCACTATTGGAACAGGACGGAAAACTGTCCGATCGAGATGTTTTTCTACAGTCGATTCATGCTCGCGAACAACAAGGCAGTACAGGCATTGGATTTGGAGTCGCCATTCCCCACGGTAAATCAGCTGCGGTGATAGAGCCAGCCATCGCCTTTGGCCGCTCTTCCCAAGGTGTCGAATTTGACAGTTTGGACGGGCACCCGGCAAAACTGTTTTTCATGATTGCGGTTCCAGAGCAGTCCGACAATCTGCATCTGCAAACCCTGGCTAAATTGTCCCGAAAACTGATGCACGAATCCTTTCGTGACGAACTGATGCATGCCAAAACCAAAGGGGATATTTTGCACGTATTGTCCCAAATGGACCCATCTTGAAAAAGGAGGTCGTAAACTATGGCCAAATGGATTGTGGCGATCACCTCTTGTCCTACCGGGATTGCCCATACGTACATGGCGGCAGAAGCGATTGAACAGGCAGCAAAAGAGAAGGGTTACGAAGCCAAGGTGGAGACCCAAGGTTCCGTCGGCGCTGAAAATGAACTGACGGCGGAGGAGATCGCCCGTGCGGAGGGGGTCATTATCGCCGCTGACACCAAGGTGGATGAGACCCGCTTTGTCGGTAAACCGATCGTGAAAACGGGGACAGGGGACGCAATTAAGAATGCAGGTGCCTTGATCGATTGGGTTATCGAACAAAAGAGCGAATCTGCCCCGGATGGAGACTCTGTAGAAAAAAGCAATACAAAAGAGATTCAACAGCAGAAGGAAAAACGATCCCAGGAACGGACAGGCATCTATAAACACTTGATGACCGGGGTCTCCTACATGATTCCCTTTGTCGTGGCAGGTGGGTTGTTGATCGCCCTCTCATTTGTGTTCGGAATTGATGCCGCTGAAGAGAAAGGCTCCCTGGCGGCGGCCCTGAAGCAAATTGGTCAGGATAATGCCTTCGCGCTGATGGTTCCCGTACTGGCTGGATTCATCGCCTTCTCCATCGCCGATCGGCCGGGAATTGCTCCGGGCTTGGTGGGTGGAATGCTCGCATCACAGATCGGCTCCGGATTCCTCGGCGGGATTGTGGCTGGGTTTTTGGCGGGTTATGTAGCCCTTGCAATCAAAAAATACCTGAAGTTGCCGGCAACGTTAGAGGGACTCAAACCGGTACTCATCATTCCTCTTTTTTCAGTCCTCATCGTCGGTCTGTTGATGATTTATGTCATCGGAACTCCGATGGCCGCCATCACAGAGGGACTGACCCACTTCCTGAAGGGGATGCAAGCCGGCTCCGCCATCCTGCTCGGATTGTTGTTAGGAGCGATGATGGCTTTGGATGTGGGAGGACCCCTCAATAAGGCTGCCTACACCTTTGCGATCACGATGTTGGAAGCTGGCGTCCAAACCCCGATGGCAGCGGTGATGGCAGCTGGAATGACACCCCCCCTCGGATTGGCTTTGGCGACGTTTCTCCGCAAGAACCGGTTTACCCACGACGAACGAGAAGCAGGTAAGGCGGGACTCGTACTCGGAGCTTCCTTCATCACAGAAGGTGCCAT
>CAUGKZ010000289.1 GCA_959600065.1 uncultured Kroppenstedtia sp.
CCTCGGCCTGTACTTTCAAAAGACAGGTGGGAAAGGATAATGCCTGTATGAAATAAATACCCTCTCATTATAACGTAACCGGGATAAAGTTTGTTGCAGAATCTCCGTTTTGTTACAAAACCACTGTTTGTATGTACAGTGGTTTTTGTGTTATGCAACTTCTCACGAAAGAACGCGGCCATTTCCCCATCACCTGTCTGGATAGTCCAAATTCCCAGTTATCAAAAAGCCAAAAAAGAATTTTAAGTCGCTGCCGCCATCCCCATCGAGTTGATTCAAAATTTGGTTCGGAAGCGTGTCAGGTCATTCAGTATGGATGTGAAAAACCCGCCAAAAAGGCGGGCCAGACTCCATTTTTGATAGAGAGTCACGGAAGGTGGAAGGAACGGATTACGGTGCGCTGAAAGTTTTCTCCTTTCTCATTGACTCCCTGAACATCCACCGTCAAATTATAAACGCCAGATTTCGCCAACTTCGGAAGATGACCGGTGAAAGAAGATCTCTTTTCCCCTGTCTCATCCAGTTTTCCGTGAAAACCCTCAGCTTTCATTTGGTGAATGCTACCCGCCTTCGACGGAATCAGGTGAACCTTCACATCCTCCGGTTTCGCTTTCCACCCTGGGGGCAGTTGCACCCGAACCGGAACATCCTGTCCGGATTTTCTCGAAGCTGGGACATCCACTTCAACCCCGGCACTGTCCATCCAAGTTGCAGTCAACAGATATGCATCCTCTTTTTCGGAAACGAGACGAACCTTCCATTGTCCTACCTCTGGATCCGAGATTCGGTAACCTTGGACAACCGCCCTGCGAAAGATTCCCTCATCTGCTTCGGTGCGGTAGTATGGAGCACTCTGGGGGTCGTATACCTTACCGGAGGGAGAGATCAAGCGGACTTCAGCCGATGGATCTCCGGTCATCAGATTGAAAATCGCCTCTCCCACCCCTGATTCCACAGCTATCTCTTCTTCCACTGGAGTGCCTGCAGTGAGGGCGTCTCCACGAACTACCTGCTCCGAACCCTTGGAATTCTTCGCATCAGCGGCAGAGGCCGCCACTTCCTTCAGCGCTTCCGAATCCAAAGTGGAGGGGGCAACGGATCGCAACGTAGGTTCGATCTGAGGGAAAGCGGTACTCCCCATCCGAATATTATCATGATCAAAAGATTCTGTAAAAATATGCTGTCCATAGGGGAGGGAGGTACTCCAGACATTGACCATTCCATCGTTATCTCCATGGGGTGCCAAGTAGGCTCCACCCGCCCACAGAGCGGAGAGGAAAGGTCCCCAACTAGTGCCGGCAGAGGTATGGTAACTGTTTTTGCCGACGTGGGTGTGAGAATCCGTCACAGAGCGAAATTCATCCATATAGCCCGTCTGTAAGGATTCAGTCCCCGCATCTCGCACTCCCAACAGTTCCGCCAACCAGCCGGCCCACCAACTGTAAGCAAGATCTGCCAAATGGGAGCCCCCGTGGGGAGAACCGAGGGTGATCACTCGACCGACATGGGGATGCGCTCCGGAATGGATCAAGGCGGCCTGGGTGTCGATCCCTCCCTTGCTATGGGCAACGATATTCACCTTTTCGCCGAAATGTTGCCGAATCTCACCCAATTGTTGAGCCAGCAGGGCTCCATTGTCCCACATGTCTGCCGCATCCCCGCCGGCGGAATCGTATAACTCCACAAAGGCTGTGCGATAACCGTGATGATAGGCGTAATCATACATATCGTTGGCACCGTGGTACGCCGTATCCTCCCACCAGGAACTGGCCTGTCCGTGCAACCCCTGGACAAAGACGATGGGAGGTTTGCTCTCGTCCAAATTGGGAGGCGTCTCTCCCACAAACCAAGTCCCCGGTTCACTACCGGCGCCCCCACCTCCTTTGCCGCCGTCTTTCTCGACTTGGGCCGGAGGTGGTACCACGCCAGCGGGCTGCGGCTCCGGTGCTTCAGCTGTGGAGACCGCTCCCAGCTCACCGCCCGCTGGGATCAACAACAGAACGGCTATCGACAGTACTCCTGCCTTCCACATACTCCCCTTCAAAGTAAACACCTCATTTCAAATGGATTCAGGCGTGTGAATGATCTCCATTTCAACCACAAGGAGACCATTCGCTTTGCAGGGGAGTATTTCCTGTCTATTTTTTAATGATTTACAATATTCTATATGGTGGCAAAGATTCCATCAGCAGGTGAATATCCTTCGGCAATGGAGATTCCCAGACCCGCTTTTCCCCATCCCGAGGATGAATCAATGAGAGGCGCACCGCGTGTAACGCCTGTCGGTTGATGCCCGTGGCCTGTCCACCGTAGAGGGTGTCACCGATCAGCGGATGTCCCAGATGGGCCATGTGAACGCGGATCTGATGGGTTCGCCCTGTCTCCAGATGCAACTGAACCAAGGTGACCTGGGACCATCGTTGCACCACCTGATAATGGGTACAGGCGGCGGCTCCCTCTGAGGAGACCCTACGTAGATGAGGATTTTCCCATGAACGAGCAATCGGTTCCTCCACCCTTCCCTCTTCCTTTTCAAGCCGGCCGTGAACCACAGCCAGGTACTCCCGTTGATAGCGTTTCCGTTGCATCTGACCGGATAGAACCGCATGGGCATGGGGATGTTTGGCAAATACGATCAGACCGGAGGTATCCTTGTCTAACCGGGTGACCGGACGCACGAGATGAAATTCTCCCCGTTCTCGCCAATAGGCGGCCAATCCGTTAGCCAAGGTCCCCCCTGCATAGTTCCGGGTGGGATGAACCACGATCCCCGGCTGTTTATCCAGGATGATCAGATCCTCATCCTCATGCACCACTTGGATCGGGAGAGGTTGCGGTTTCACTCCGTCACCTGTATCCCCTGGGAGAAATACAGCGATCTGATCCCCTGCGCGTACCCGGGAGGTAAGATAGACTGCCTTCCCATTCACTTCCACCGCTTCTGCCATCTTCAGACGACGGAACATGCGGCGGGAAAAACGATATCGATTGCGAAGCAATTGCCTCACCATCTTGCCCTCTTCTTCTTCCTGGACCTGATGGAGATAATCCGGTTTTCGGTCCATAGACTCCCTCCGTTCACACCTGAATCGAAATTAAGTATATCATTCTCCGGACCGGCTCCTCCCTTCCAGGGTAGCGTGTTCGCTACCCAGGGTTATGAATCCATATATTTATCTTTTAATTGATCCGAGCCTACCCCACCGAGGATCATCAAGGCTAAGGGTAGAAAATTGGATAGTACTTTGGGGATCCCTTCCGGAATCACAATACTTGTACTCACAAAATGGTGTAACCCCAAGATGATGAGTTTGATCCCCAATAAAAATACCCCTAGTAAAAATATACCGTCAAAAAACGCTTTCCATTTAGGATAAGCCAGCTGCTTACTATCTTGAATCACTTTTTCCTCCAATTTCTTGTCAGCCCTCAACAATTCGTCGATCGTAATCCCGAATAGATCACTCAAATGAATGATCACTTCGATACTGGGATAATTCAACCCCGTCTCCCATTTTGAAACGGACTGACGACTGACATGAATTTTTTCAGCGAGATCCGTTTGGGACCAACCTCTTTTTTCT
>CAUGKZ010000290.1 GCA_959600065.1 uncultured Kroppenstedtia sp.
CCGCAAGGGAGACACCATCGCTGTCACAGCACCATCCAGCGGTGTGCTCTCTGAACTTCACTCTCACCTCGATTTGGCCGAAAAGTCGGTCACACAAGCCGGCTACCGAGTGGTGGAAGGGGACACGGTACGCACCCAGAAAAAAGCGGCCAGTGCCCCCCGAAAACAGCGGGCACAGGAACTGACTCGCTTTCTGTTGGATCCAGCCAACCGGGCGGTAATTCCCCCCTGGGGCGGAGAGCTTTTGATGGAGATCCTGCCATTGCTGGATTGGGAAGAGTTGCGAGCCGCTCCCCCAAAATGGGTGCTGGGCTACTCGGATATCAGCACTTTTACCTTTGCTTATACTTTGTTGACGGGAACTGCTTCGGCTCATGGGACTAACTACATCGATCTGGGAAGCCGTGAATGGGACTCCCTCACCAGGCGGTGGGTGGATGTGCTGTCCTTAACAGAGGGCGGGCAGATTACACAGGTCAGCTCTCCGATGTATCAATCTTCCTGGGAACGTCGCAACCAACAGCCGGAACGAGGCTTTGATCTGGATACGCCTACTCGGTGGCGTGTGCTGGGAGAGGATGATGGAGCTGTTTCTTTATCGGGACGCTTGCTTGGGGGATGCATCGAGACACTCTCTTCCCTGGTGGGCACCCCCTTCGCCCCTGTAGAAACCTTCGCTGCCAAGGAGGATGAGGGGATTCTCTGGTATTTGGAGAGTTCCGAATCATCCGCTACGGAAATCTACCGTCGCCTGTGGCAGATGAAAGAAGGAGGGTGGTTCCGCCACGCTACTGGGGTCTTGATTGGCCGGCCAGGGAAGTACCAACATACCCAGGATTTTGGCTTGCTGGATGCCTTGGAGGATGCCTTCGGGGAGTTGGGTATTCCCGTGGTCTATGAGGTGGATGTTGGCCATGTCCCGCCTCAGCTCACTCTCGTCAACGGGGCTTGGGGAGAAGTGAAGGTGGAGGGAGGACGTGGGGAAGTACACATGAAGTTTCTGTAACCCATCGACAAGAACTGAATCATCCCTCTCTCAGGCGAGGGAAAATCGACTGTCAGGGGAATGATCACTGACAGTCGATTTTTTTATGGATTCGTGTTTTGACGGATTCCCTGATTGGGGAGAGCGGATGCCAAAAGTTTTCGCAGTTATCCCTGATACCTTCCTTCATGTTATATTTATTGAAGTGATGATTCAGGGGGCGAAGGGAATGACCGAGGAGATTCGGGAACGGCAGTGGGAAACTTTGCGGAGGATCGCCGAGACACTCAATCGGTCGACAGAAGTGCGGCCCATGTTACAGTCGGTGCTAGAGAAGTTGCTCGAGGTGACAGGTCTGGCCACAGGTTGGATTTTCTTGGCGGGAGACCGGATGGAGTTTGAGCCGGTAGCGGTTCATCGGTTGCCCCCCGGCCTCTCTGTGGAGGAGAATCGTCCCATGTGTCAGGGCTCCTGCTGGTGTCTCAATAAATTTTGGGATGGCCGGCTAAAGGAAGCAGCGAACATCATGGAATGCAAGCGGTTGGAAAATGCAGTGAAGCATGGTTGGGGGGATACTCGAGGGATTACCCACCATGCCACAGTGCCCCTGATCGCCGGGCAAGAGCGGATCGGCCTTTTGAATGTAGCTTCTCCAGGGAAAGAGAATTTTTCCAGGGATGAGTTGGCCCTGCTGGAGGCGGTAGCCTACCAGATCGGAACCGCCGTTCAGAAGACCCGTCTGATTCAGGTGCAGAGGCAGCGGGTGCAGCAATATGCCCGGCTAGATGAGGTGAGCCGGTTCCTCTGGATGGTGCGTGATGTAGAGACATTGCCTCGGCGGGCCGTTTGTGAAGCGGGCCGTCAGTTCCGCTGGCCATGGATGGGGATGTGGACCGGTGAAGGAGAACAGCTGAAACTGACCTCTCTTTATTCCCTGGGAAATTGTGTCGAGCCCAAGGTCTCTTTGCCTGTGGACAAGTTGGGACCGATCGGGCTCGCTTTTGTCAGGCAACAGGCGGTGACCGGAGAAGAGGGATTGGAGGTACTGCGTATCTGGTGGCCCGAATGCACAGCGGTGGCTGCGGTGCCCATCTCGACCCAGAACCGACGCATCGGCGTGCTATCTGCGGGGGTCGCTCGTGCTAAGGAACTGGAGGCTGGAGATCTTCCGATCCTCACCGCACTGGGAGAGCATCTCTCTTTAGCTATGGAGAAAGCCCTGTTGGAAGAGGAGCGGAAGCGGCTCACCCGGATGGAGGAGCGTAATCGCTTGGCTCGGGATTTGCATGATTCCGTCAATCAGAAGCTGTTTTCGCTCTCTCTGAGTGCCCATGCGGCGAAGGGCTTCTCTGCAGAGCAGGGAAAACTTCTGCGGGAAACCCTGGAGGATATCCACCGTCTCTCCCGAGAGGCATTGAAAGAGATGTGTTCCCTGATTTGGCAGTTGCGCCCGGCGGGATTGGAAGCAGGAGTGATGACTGCATTGTCCCAGTATGGGAGAGAGTTGGGATTGATCGTAGAGTATGAAGTGGAGGGAGTCCGGAAGTTGCCCCGGAGAGTGGAAGAGGCTCTTTGGCGGATCGGGCAGGAAGCTTTAAACAATATCAGCCGCCATGCCGGTACGGATCGGGCTCATCTCTTCCTAAAGATGGGGAAGCGGGAGATCCGGCTGGAAATTACCGATCACGGTTGTGGATTCTCCCACGAATCGGTCCGCAGTGGAAAGCGCTCCCTCGGCTTGAGTAGCATGGAAGAGCGAGTGGAACTCTTGGGAGGGACTTTTATTTTGGAAACCGCCCCTGCCCAGGGGACGATCTGCCGGGCAGTGATACCCATCGGGGAAAGGAGTGCAGGGGATGCCGATCCGGATTCTGTTGGTGGATGATCATCCGCTGGTGTTGAAAGGACTTTCTCTTTTCCTGGGTACCCGGGAAGAGGTGGAGATTGTGGGTGAGGCCAGCAACGGGGTGGAAGCCTTGGAAAAGGTGAAACAGTTGTGTCCTGACGTGGTCTTGATGGATTTGATGATGCCAGTGATGGACGGTGTGGAGGCTACCCGCAGGATCCAAAAGATTCATCCTGAAGTGAAGGTGGTGGTCTTGACCAGTTTTTCCGATCAGGACCATGTGTTGCCTGCGATCCGAGCCGGGGCCGTAGGCTATCAACTGAAGGAAATCGAAGCGGAGGAGCTAGTGGCGACCATCCAGGACGCCTACCAGGGCAAGACCCAGCTTCATCCTCAGGCGGCGGGTCACCTGGTCCATCAGTTTACTTCTTCATCCGCTGGTTTCCACAAACCCGAGGGCCTGGAGATGTTAACACCCCGGGAACAGGACGTGTTGCGACTGATTACAAAAGGGATGAGCAATAAGGAGATCGCTGCTCAACTGGTAATCGCTGAAAAAACAGTGAAAACCCATGTGAGCGGAATTTTGAGCAAATTGGATCTGCAGGATCGAACTCAGGCTGCGATCCACGCCATGAAGCAAGGCTGGTTTGGTTGATAGGCCTTTACAGGCGTGTTGATTAGCTATATTTTAGGTGAGGATCGTGTTCACCCACGCAAACATGCGATCCCGCAAGGAAGT
>CAUGKZ010000291.1 GCA_959600065.1 uncultured Kroppenstedtia sp.
TCCCAACCGGGCGGTTCTGCTCATCCATGATATGCAAAAGTATTTTCTTGCGCCTTACGCCGCTGGAACGTCGCCGGTAACAGAATTGATTCGAAACATTCGATCATTGAAACAACATTGTGACGCCGTTGGCATTCCAGTGATCTACTCGGCGCAGCCTGGAAACCAAAGTCCGGAACAGCGAGGATTGCTCGTGGACTTTTGGGGGCCGGGAATGGAGGCGAATCCGGATCAGACGGAAATGGTCGCTGAACTGGCGCCAGGTGACAACGATCTCGTTATGACGAAATGGCGGTACAGCGCCTTTCAACGGACCGATCTGCTGGAACTCCTGCATCGCCAGCAGCGGGATCAGCTGATCGTCTGCGGTGTTTATGCCCATATCGGGTGTTTGCTCACCGCCTGTGAAGCCTATATGCAGGATGTGCAACCCTTTTTCGTGGCTGACGCGGTGGCTGATTTCTCAGAGGAATATCATCGAATGGCGCTGACCTATGTGGCGGAACGATGCGGGATCACGACGACGACCAACCGGTTGCTGGAAGATTTGAAAAAAACACATTCAAAGGCGGAGGTCTCGGATCGTCGCTCTCTGACCCTGGAAGAGGTGCGCGCGCAGGTGGCCCATGTACTCACCTTGGATCCGATGGATTTGGGCAACGAGGAAGACCTCATCAACCGGGGGCTGGATTCGATCCGGATCATGAAATTGGTGGAGCAGTTTCGCCGATCAGGTGTGGAAGTCACCTTCGTTGAGCTGGCGGAGCGTTCGACGATCGCTGATTGGTGGCGACTCCTCGCTTCCCGTTCTCCGCAGTAGATGATAGATGATCAGCAAGCTCACGGACAAAGATCCTGATAAAGGAGGTTACGGGCATGTCTGATCGCTATTCCTTGACAGGAGCCCAATCCGGTATGTGGTTTGCACAGCAGCTGGATCCGGAGAATCCGACATACAATGCAGCAGAATATCTCGAGATCCACGGAGAGATCGACCCGGAGTTGTTCGAGAGGGCGTTGCGCCGGACGGTGATGGAAACTGAGGCGTTGCATCTTCGCTTTGGCGAGGAGGATCGAGGACCGTATCAGGTAAGGGAGCCCACAGTCGATTGGTCCCTGCACCGCATCGACTTCCGGGGAGAGACGAATCCCCGGGAGGCGGCTCAGGCATGGATGAATACAGATCTCGCTCAACCTGTGGATCCGCGGCAGGGGCCGCTCTTTACTCAAGCGTTGTTCCAGGTGGCGGAGGACCGTTTTTTCTGGTATCAGCGCATCCATCATATCGCGATGGACGGCTATGGATTTTCCCTCATCGCCGGGCGGGTCGCCCAAATCTACACGGCCCTGGTCCAAGGCCGGGAGATCGATTCTGCTGCTTGGGGTTCGATGCGCCTGATTTTGCAGGAAGAAGAGGCTTATCGTCGATCGGAAACATGGGAGCAGGACCGTAAATACTGGTGGGATCGTTTCGCCGATCATCCCGAAGTGGTCAGTCTCGCCGAAGGGAGCCAACGGGCTTTTCGCAGTTTCCATCGCCGCTCAGCCCATCTTTCGGCATCGACGATGGATCGCCTGCAGGAGGCGGCCGAGGAAGTGGGGGCCAGTGGGTTGGATGTTGTGGTCGCTACGACGGCGGCTTACATCCACCGGCTAACCCATGCCGAGGACGTGATTCTCGGGTTGCCGATGATGAATCGGTTGGGATCGGCTTCGCTACGAATTCCAGGCATGGTGATGAATGTATTGCCCTTGCGTTTGTCGGTGCAGTCCGAGATGCGTCTGAGGGAACTGATCGATCAGGTTGCGAGAGAGATCGCCTCGATGCGCCGCCATCAGCGGTACCGGCATGAAGAGTTGCGTCGGGAACTGCATCGGGTGGGGGAAGGGCGGCGTTTGTTCGGTCCACTGATCAACATTCTGCCTTTTGAGCAGCGGTTTGAATTTGCTGGACATCCCGCCTTCAAGCATCATCTTTCAGCGGGACCGGTGGAGGATCTGTCAATTCATATGTATCCCCGTTCAGACGGCCCAGGATGGCGACTGGACATGGATGCCAATCCAGCTGTCTACTCCACCGAGGATTTGCAGGAACATCAGAACCGTTTTTTGCGCTTTTTAGAACGAACAGCCGATGGGGATCCACAAGAACTCATCGGGTGCCAGGAGATTCTCGATCCAGAAGAACGGACCCGTCTCCTCGTCGAGTGGAACCGTACGGATCATGGGCAACCGGAAGCGAGCCTGCCGGAACGGTTACGACAACAGGTGGAGCGCAGTCCGGAAGCGATCGCAGTGGTATGTGAGGGGCAGGAGCTGACCTACAGGGAATTGAATGAACGGGCCAACCAGTTGGCTCGTGAGCTGATCGCCCAGGGGGCGGGACCCGAAGGGGTGGTTGCTCTGGCTCTGCCTCGATCAGTGGAGATGATCGTCGGATTACTGGCGACCCTCAAAACGGGAGCCGCCTATCTCCCGCTGGATCCGGGCTATCCGGCGGAGCGGCTGGCTTACATGCTGGAAGACGCTGGCCCCGTGTGTCTGATCACCCATACGACAGTGTCGCAACTGCTGGAGACCGAGGAGATTCCACGAATCCTGCTGGATGCACCAGAGGTGGTCCAGAGGTTGAAAGAGTATCCGGCTACGGATCTGGAGGATGCGGATCGGATCGCCCCTCTGTCGCCCCTTCACCCGGCTTACATCATCTATACCTCAGGTTCCACTGGCAAGCCCAAGGGAGTGGTGGTTCTCCACCGCAGTCTCAATCAATTCCTGGCTGCGATGCAAGAGCAATTTCCCTTGACGGCACAGGATCGACTGCTGGCTGTCACGACCATCGCCTTCGATATCGCTGCTCTGGAGGTCTTCCTTCCTCTACTGGAGGGAGCGGGGTTGGTCCTTGTCACGAAGGAGGCCGTTCGGGATCCAGCGGTGTTGATCCAGAAGATCGCCGATACAGGAGCGACTTTGATGCAGGCGACGCCTTCTCTGTGGCGCTCCCTTCTGGAACAGGATCCGGAGGGAATCCGCGGCCTTCGGGTGTTAGTAGGGGGAGAGGCGTTGCCCGTCGATTTGCTGAAGAAGTTGCAACAGGCGGGCTGTCCCGTGGTCAATCTCTATGGCCCCACGGAAACCACCATCTGGTCTACACTTCAATCCCTGGATGAGGGAACCGAGGGTGCTCCACCGATTGGACGTCCGCTCTGGAATACCCAGGTGTATATCTTGGACCGCCACCTGCAACCGGTGCCGCCTGGGGTGGCCGGGGAGCTGTATATCGCAGGCGCCGGGTTGGCGCGGGGATACCATGGCTGTCCGGGACTGACTGCCGAGCGATTTGTGGCGAATCCCTTCGGTTCCCCTGGCAGCCGCATGTATCGTAGCGGCGACCTGGCCCGGTGGCGCAAAGATGGGACCCTGGATTATATCGGCCGGGTGGACCATCAGGTGAAGATGCGTGGGTTCCGCATCGAACTGGGAGAAATTGAAGAGGTGATGACTCAGCACTCTGAAGTCGCTCAGGTGGCGGTACTGGCCCGGGAAGACCGTCCGGGGGATTCACGGTTG
>CAUGKZ010000292.1 GCA_959600065.1 uncultured Kroppenstedtia sp.
AAAACCACTTTTGGCTTTTCGATCCCCAAACACAACCAGTGAAGGATTTTAAGAAACAATTAAGGGGTGGATAAGAGGCAATTAAACTCTTTTGCTTATAATGCATGATTGAGAGAGGGTGAGCCATATGAGTGTGGTGATCAAAACCACAAATCTAACCAAGTTTTATGGCAACCAGATATCAGTGGATCATCTTAATATGACTGTAAACCAAGGAGAGATTTACGGTTTTTTGGGCCGAAACGGTGCGGGAAAAACAACCACGATCAGAATGTTATTGGGGTTGGTAAAGCCTACCCATGGTCAAATCGAAATATTGGGTGAAAATTTGTTCAACAAACAAAAAGAGATATTAAGACGAATCGGATCGATTGTTGAAGTGCCGGGGTTTTATGAAAATCTGACAGCTGCGGAAAATTTGCTGATCAATGCCAAAATCATCGGGGTCCATAAGAAAAATGCGATTGAAGAAGTTCTGGAGATGGTGGGACTGCAACATGAAACAAAAAAGCTGGTGGGCAAGTACTCCTTGGGGATGAAGCAGAGATTGGGGATTGCCAGAGCTCTTCTCCATTATCCAGAACTGTTGATATTGGATGAGCCCAGTAATGGACTGGATCCGATCGGTATCAAGGAAATGCGGAGACTCATTAAAACTCTGGCAAAAGAAAGAAATATCACCCTGTTGATATCCAGTCATATCTTATCGGAAATAGAACAGTTGGCAGATCATGTGGGGATTATTCATGAAGGAAAGCTGTTGGAAGAGGCCACATATGATCAACTTCGGAAGAGAAATCGCAAATACCTTGAGTTTCAGGTTTCCAACGACAATAAAGCATCTATGCTCCTGGAGAAACACTTTGATACTTATGATTATGAGGTCCATGATGATGGAAATATCCGTGTTTATACTCATCTGGGAGAACAGGGAAAGATCAATCAATTGTTCGTGCAGCATGGCATTGAAGTATCAAAAATTATGATGAGTGAAGACAGACTGGAGGATTATTTCACAAGGTTAGTGGGTGGTGGGATGATTGGTTGATCTGGTATATACCGAGCTCCTAAAGCTCAAACGCTCCAAAATGTTCTTAATCAGCATTATCGGAGCAGCTGTGGCTCCTTTTATGGTGGTTGTCGCATCTTATATTCATATGAAAACAAAACAACCAACTCCGTTCATTCAATTCGATGAACTTTTTGACAACACCAGTTTGTATACAGTCTTAATTATAGGGGTCCCCCTGTATGGAGTGGTTACTGCTTATCTGTTTAACCGCGAATATATGGAGGATACATTAAAAAACCTGTTAACAATCCCTGTGCCACGAACAAGCCTTATTATGAGTAAATTGCTCCTATTGTTCATGTGGATGATGATGCTGACTTCAGTTGCTTGGGGACTGACATTGATACTTGGGATGCTGGGACGCTTTGAAGGGCTGAGCACTTCATTGGTCCTGGGGTCTCTCAAACAATTCAGCATAGGGGGAGGACTTCTTTTTATCCTGTCAACACCCATTATCCTTGTCACCCTTGTGGCGAAGAATTATGTACCGACCATTATATTCACGATTGTGATCACCTTGATCAACGTAATGACTGCAAACTCAGAACACAGAGGATTGTTTCCATGGGCAGCAGCAGGAGACATAGCAAATCATACTCTGCTTCCAACATATCCAGCGGAATATTCATATGTTTCCATTGCCGCAACATCTGTCATTGGGTTTATAGCCACAGTCATCTACTTTAAAAAGGCGGATATTCAGTGAACCACCCGCCAATCCATTTTCAAATCCAGATACTGAAAAGGTAAAGGGGAAAAAGATGGACTTCACCATTTTTCAATGGATTAACGGTCTGGCTGGAGAAAATCGCTTTTTGGATGGTTTTATGATGTTTATGACGGATTACGGCCCTTACGGATTTGCCTTGATCCTGTTCCTGATGGTCCTCAACTGGCGTTCCAAATCCCTGCGGATCAGCGGACTCTGTACGGGTGCGACATTGGCCCTCGCTTTGGCCTTGAGTTATGGGATCGGCCAACTGTGGCCCCGTGAACGACCGTTCGTGGCCCATGACCATGTAAATATACTGCTTCCTCATGCCGCCGATTCGTCTTTTCCCAGCGACCACACCACTGGAGCTTTTGCCATCGTTTTTGGGGTTTGGTACCACAATCGCCTCCTGGGTGGAATGATGCTGGTGTTGGCGCTGTTGATCGGTGTTTCCCGCTCCTATGTGGGCCATCATTACCCGGGGGATGTATTGGCAGGGATCATAGTTGCTTTCTTGGCCGCAAAGGCGGTGCAACTCATTCGCAATAAACGGAAACAGAAGGTAAGGGCTGAAGACACCGTCTCCACCAGTTAAGCAACAGAAGCTGATCCCAAGCACGGAAAGCGAGCGGGCTACACTTTCAACTGCTTGGGACAGGCTGACTGCCCAGGGGTTGTTCGAAGAGAGGGCGCTGATGACCCAAGAATCCCAAGGCATCCGAAGGAAGTCTGCGGGAAGCGCCCTTAGGGCATTTCAGCCCTGCGGAGTCTCAAAAAGATGATGATGAAAGATTACTGTTACCCGCCCCCGTATGTTTTAAATATATATTCTGCCCGGGATTGTGCACTGACCCCGTTCCAAAAAAAAGAGAGGAATCGGGGATGGTGCATTATTTTTTTGCAACCCATTGCATAAATATTAATGCATATGTATAATGATACGAAACCGAACCGGGAGAGCGGAGGGAGAGAGGAAGGATGAAGGTGGCGGTAGTGGGTGCCACTGGATATGGAAGTGCGGAACTGATCCGAATCTTACACAGGCACCCCTATGTGGACTTGACTCAATTGATTTCTTCATCAACGGCAGGCGGGGAGCTAAAGGAAGTGTTCCCTCACCTCTCCCATCTGTCTCAAGTGTTGGAGGAGTGGGATGGAGAGGAACTCGCTGAGGAGGTGGAGGCGGTTTTTTTCGCCACTCCGGCAGGCATCAGTAGTCGGCTAGCCCCTGCTCTGGTGGAAAAAGGAGTGTTGGTGATTGATCTGGCGGGGGATTTTCGATTGGAGCCAGAGGCGTATCGAAAGTGGTACGGGGCGGAACCGCCGACGTCTCCCTGGCTGGAGCGGGCAGTCTACGGGCTGAGTGAATGGGCGGCGCCTGCCATTCGGCAGGGGGACTTGATTGCCAATCCCGGTTGTTATCCGACGGCGACCCTGATGGCGTTATTGCCTCTGTTGCAGGCAGGCGCCATCGACGACGCTCCGATCATGGTGGATGCCAAGTCCGGCGTCTCCGGGGCGGGGCGAAGCTTGAAACAGACTAGCCTGTTCTCAGAAGTAAATGAGAATCTACATCCTTATCAAGTCGGCGTGCACCGTCATACTCCGGAGATCGAAGAGCATGCCACCCGCATCGGGGGCAGAAAGACACAGGTTCTCTTCATTCCGCAGTTGGTTCCCATGAGCCGGGGCATCCTGGTGACGCTTTACGCTCCGGTGGCTGAGGGATGGACCGGTGCCCAGGTGGTGGAGAGGGTGAAG
>CAUGKZ010000293.1 GCA_959600065.1 uncultured Kroppenstedtia sp.
ACACTGAATGGATTTTCCAGACCCTAGTCAAAATCCTCGGGGTCATCCAGATTTTGGTTCAATTTTTCGGAAAAGTGTTGAGCAGCATGGTAACCCATCCGTTTCAGGCGGAAATTCATCGCCGCCACTTCGACGATCACCGCCAAGTTCCGGCCGGGTCGCACGGGAACGGTCAGAAGTGGGATCTCTGTATCCATGATCCGTATCCGATCTTCATCCAACCCGAGCCGATCGTATTGCGTGTTTTCCCGCCAAGCTTCCAGCTGGATCACCATGGAGATTCTCTTGTAATCCCGTACCGCTCCCGCTCCGAAGAGAGTCATCACATTGATGATTCCCAATCCTCGAATCTCCAGTAGATACCGGATCAACTCCGGGGCATGCCCCACGAGATCATTCTCCTCTGCCTGCCGGATCTCCACCGCATCATCTGCTACCAACCGATGTCCCCGTTTCACCAGTTCCAATGCGGTTTCACTTTTCCCAATTCCACTGCTTCCCGTGATTAAGACCCCTACCCCGTATATATCCACCAACACCCCGTGCATGGTGGTCGTGGGTGCCAGCCGCTTTTCCAGATAGCTGGTCACTTTACTCCCAAATCGGGTGGTTGAAATCGAAGTGGACAAAACCGGAATTTGCTTCGCTTCCGCTGCTTCCACCAGCTCTGGTGGGACCTCTTCTCCCCGAGTGATGCAGAAGCAGGGGGTCTGATCATTGCAGAGAAACTGAAACCGTTGTCTCCGAACCGCCTCAGACAACCCCCTGATAAAGGTAAGCTCCGTCCGCCCTAACATCTGAAGACGTTCCGCATGATAATAGGTGAAAAAACCGGCCAACTCCAACCCGGGACGATACTGGTCACTGGTGACCAACTCCCGATCCAAACCGCCTTTTCCCCCGTGAATCTCCAGGCCAAACTGTGCTATCAGCTCTTCCACCCTCACTGATTTTCCCATCCCCGAGCTCCTTTCCGTCCACGTACAACAAAAGCGGCCGGGAGTCCGGCCGCCCCTTCAGTTGCAGAATACCTTTTTCCCTGTGGACTGTCAAAGGGATCTTACACCTCAGCGGATCCAGTTGAAACCGTGTGATCTCTTGCGAAAAACTCTCCGCTCTGGATCTGTTCCAGCTCCCTTTGCAGATCCCGGGTACTTAACCACATCTTATAGATAATCGCCAATTCAAACACAAACAGGATGATAGCGCTGATCACTACCGATTCCATGATCAAACCCGTAATCGGACCTACTATAAAAACAAACATCTGAAACTCAATCCCACTGAACAAGTGGGGACGGACTCGCGCTTCTTCCAGACGGTCTCTCACCTTCAGATACCAACCAAACTTTTTTTTAAATGCTTGGTTGAGATCCACTTTTTTCTTAGTCTGCTCCTCGAGCTGGGAATCAGATTCTTCCTCTTCCTCCCAAGTTTCGATTCCCTCTAATTCAAGGGTCTGCCGTGCATCCCGCTTGGCTTGACGTATTTTCTTCCGCATTTCACGGCGGAGTTTATACAGTTGCAAAGCATCCATATAACGCAACATATCCATGAAGATAATCACGATCGCCAGGGCCAAATATGTCAAATCACCGGTTAATTGGAACTGTCCCGCCATCAATGCCAGACCGCAAACCACTACTCGCACTCGATCCAACATATAATCCAGCCACATTCCAAAAATGGATCCAGTTCCTTTTAAGCGTGCAATTTTTCCATCCATACAGTCCAGTACAAAGCTGAAATGAAACAAAACAGCACCGATACATAGGGATACCGGATCTGCGCGGAAGAAGAACCAGGCAGCTACACATCCAAGCAAAAAAGCGCCTAACGAGATCTGGTTGGGTGTGACACGGGTGTGGTTGGCCAAGGGGAGCACCAATCGGGAAGCCAATGGATCCACCAGGAACACCGTCCACCAAGCATCTCGTTTTTTGTAGGTTTTCTCTTTCACTTCCTCCAAAGAATGCATGCAATTGCCCCCCCTAAATTTGTTCTTTCTTTTTTCCCCTTAGGTCGAAATGCAGTGATAAACCATCAAAATGGATGATGGGAACGAAACGACCCTTTCGCTCTTCCTATTACCCCCATCGTAAAATATTGCTTGAGGGGACGGGGATGGTGGGACGGCTACGATCTCTTGCAAAGAGCGCAAAGGATATTCACCCTCCCACCATCTCGACCTGATTTCCTCCTAAAAAAGGGCTAATCAATACGCCTGGGCCCTCCTTTATAATTATTCCATAATCGGATGATATTTTCCATCATATTTTCTTATATATCACACTCTCCCAAATAAAAAGCGGTCCTTTAATAAAAAGGAACCGCTTTTTTACTTTATGCTCCCCTGAGCGGGATCAGAACAAGGCGACTTCCGTCTCCTTGTCAAAGATGTGCACTTTATTCATATCCAAAGCCAGTTTCACCTCATTACCAGCGGCAAACCCCGTTCGAGCATTTACCCGAGCAGTCACCCATTTCTCGGTGAGCCCTGATAAATAGAGATACATCTCCGAACCCATGTTTTCCGCTACTTCCACATGAGCTGTAAAACAGCTTTCTGGAGCTGACTCCAAAAAGAGGGGTTCATCATGGATGTCTTCGGGGCGGATTCCAAAGATCACTTCTTGCCCCACCTTCTCTTGTTCTCGCAGAATCTTCCCTTTCCCCTCGGGGATCTTGACATCCAGACCGCTCCCCTTGAAGTGAACCGCTCCGGCTTCTTCCTCCAGACGTCCGTGGATGAAGTTCATCGATGGCGATCCGATGAATCCGGCAACAAACACATTGGCGGGGCGTTGATAGATCTCGGTAGGCGTATCCGCCTGCTGGATCACTCCATCTTTCATCACCACGATTCGATCCCCCATCGTCATCGCTTCCGTCTGATCATGAGTAACATAGACAATGGTGGTCTTCAGCCGCTGGTGCAATTTGCTGATCTCAGTCCGCATCTGTACCCGAAGTTTGGCATCCAGATTGGACAAGGGCTCGTCCATCAAAAATGCCTGGGGCTCCCTGACAATGGCCCGGCCGAGAGCGACCCGCTGCCGCTGTCCACCGGAGAGAGCTTTCGGTTTACGGTCCAACAGGTGTTCGATATCCAGGATTTTGGCCGCATCCCGCACCCGTTGGTCAATCTCATCTTTCTTAAATTTGCGAAGTTTGAGTCCAAACGCCATGTTTTGAAATACATTCATATGCGGGTAGAGTGCGTAGCTTTGGAACACCATCGCAATGTCCCGGTCCTTCGGGGGTACATCGTTTACCATGTGATCGCCGATATATAATTCCCCTTCTGAAATCTCCTCCAAACCAGCAATCATACGGAGTGTGGTCGACTTTCCACAACCTGAGGGGCCGACCAACACCAGAAATTCCTGGTCCTTGATCTCCAGGTTGAAGTCATCCACTGCCGTGACATCCCCATAGCGTTTGTAGATATGATTCAGTTTGAGTTGTGCCATGATGAAACCCCTTTCATTCTCCGTTTCTCCCATTGTACCGTGAGCATAGAAGGGGCTCCACCGACAAGGC
>CAUGKZ010000294.1 GCA_959600065.1 uncultured Kroppenstedtia sp.
AAGAGATCGTCGCCGTCCCACCCTCCCTGTCCCCTCAAGCGATGTTTTGTGATAGGGGGGCAATGGAAGAGCGAAAGGATCGTTTCGTTTCCATCATCCACTTTATGGTTCATCAACAGCTCTGATTTCATCCCTTTTCTTATGTTGGATGAATGGCGTGAGGGTCGGCTTTATGGTCATATTGTAAAAAGGTCGCCTCCATCCCCTTGGTTTGATGGGGCCTAAGGCGACCTTTTTCCGTTAAATCCGTCTATTTTGTAACGGTTACTTTTCCGGAAACGGGTCCGCTGTTCATTTGATAGAGAGTCACCTTATAGGTTCCGCCCTTCATATTTGTGAACTTGCCATCCTGTTTGGGAACGGTCTCTTCAGTGTAATTTCCGGTTTTTACATTGGTCAGCCGGATCTTGATACTGTAGGATTTTTGCGAGACGGAACCGGGTTTCACTGTAATCGACTTTCCGGCTCCAACGGTGAACTGCTTTTTCATGGTGGAGCTTGTCGATGTCTTGAAGTTTTCCGAGTGAGAGTCTTTGGAGGTTTTAACGGACACTTTACCGGATACGGCACCTTTTTTCATTTGGTAAAGAGTGATCTTGAAGGTTCCCGCCTTCATGTTGGTAAACTTACCGTCTTGTTTGGGAACGGTCTCTTCCACATAGTTTCCGGTCTTGGTGTTGGTGAGCCGGACTTTGATGCTATGGGGATTTTGGGAGATCGAACTCGGTTTCACCGTGATGGTGGACCCCGCCGGAACGGTGAACTGCTTTTTCACAGTGTAGTGCCCGATGTTGAAGTTCTCCGTGTCCCCTGTTTTCGGGGGGGTTTTACAGTTCAGATAATTCATCGGGTTGACGGCATGTTTCTTGGAGCTTGTCCATTCGGGCTTGTGGATTTCAAAGTGCAGGTGTTGGCCTGTGGAATCACCGGTGCTCCCCATGTAACCGAGGCGCTGTCCTTGGGTCACTTTGTTTCCCACCTTGACCGTGCGAGAGCCGGAACGCATATGGGCATACACCGTCTCGTAGTTCACTCCGTTGATTTTGTGCTTGATGAATACGACCTCTCCATAGGAGCTGGAATAATAGGATTTGGAGACAGTTCCCGCAGCGGCTGCCTTGATGGGAACCGTTCCGCTCTTGGCGATGTCGACCCCGTGGTGGTTGGGTCGACCAGGTGGGCGGAACCCAGAGGTATACGTTCCATCAGCCGGTTTGATAAAGGTGCAGGCGGCAGAAGCTTGGGGGACCAGTCCCTCCGTCACCCCTGCGAAGGAAAGCCCCAAAATCAATGCCAGACCCACGAGTACCTTGGACACTCTTTTCATGTTTTTCACTCCTTTTACTGTTGGGAAGGGGAAGATAAAACCAGGATAGTCTCGTATTTCTAAATACCACCTCTTTTCTGAAATTCTGTATAAATATTGGATAATATTTCCTTTATTAACAATACTTAAAAGGAACTATTTTATCCGTTCAGATACATCGTTGGATGTAGATGTCTTATTTTCCTGGAATTTCTGGTTTCTCAAGTGAACTTGAAAATGGAAATACAGTGGGCCAAAGTGACTATCCATACCAAGGCACTTGGAAGAGTGTGCTGGAGTGGGGCGGGATAGGAGTTGGTTCGTGTAATTTATCATCTTTCTCCAAAAATATTTCCAAGCCGTGCTATACTGAAAGTATCATTTTTTTCTTACTAAAGAAGGAGTGGAGGCTTTGGAGGGGAGTAATTTTTCGTTTTTAACAGAACGATGGCCTCTGTTGGCGGACCTAGGGGAGGCGGGAGAACGCAATCTGCACCCCGATCCCAATACAACACTCTTTAAACTCCGCCTTTTCGGGGAGAGAATGGCGAGAATCATCTATGCGGAGGAGAAGCCCGTCACCATGGAACCCCATAACCAGAATGACCGGTTGCGGGTGCTAGGACGGGAAGCCGACCTGCCCCGGGAAGTGATCGGCATGTTCCACTCTCTACGCCAAAAGGGAAACGATGCAGTTCACGAGGGGATCGGAACAACGCAGGAGGCGAAGAGCCTTCTTCAGATCGCTTACAAGCTGTCTGTCTGGTTTATGCAAACCTACGGTGACTGGGATTTCCAGCCGGAACCTTACCAGGAGCCTCAACCACGGCCGGAACCGGAGGAGATTCGCCGGGAAATCGAAGAAAAATACCGGAAAGAACAAGCACAGCGGGAACAGGAACTGGAACAGAAGCTGGCGGCGGAACTGGAACGGATGCGTTTGAACACTCTGAGTCACGGAGAGATGCTCAATCGCCGGGCACAAGCCCGCCGCGCCGCTGACCGGCTGGATCTGACCGAGGAAGAGACCCGCCGCATCATCGACGAACAGCTGACCCTGGCCGGTTGGGTCGCCGATTCCCGCCGTCTCCGCTATGCCAAGGGGGCTCGGCCGGAAAAAGGAAAGAACCAGGCGATCGCTGAATGGCCGACAAATTGTGGCCCAGCTGATTATGCTTTGTTTGTCGGATTGAGACTGGTGGGCTTGGTGGAGGCGAAGAAGATCAGCAAAAGCATTCCCTCGGATCTGGAGCAGGCCAAAGAATATGCTCGCCACGTGGAAATCTCAGAGGGAGAAGAAGAGATTCAGCGCTGGGGGGACTACCGGGTTCCCTTCGTCTTTGCCACCAACGGACGGGACTACTTTCAGCAGGTCGAGGAACAATCGGGGATCTGGTATCAGGATCTACGCAGTCGGCAAAACCGGGGTCGTGCCTTGCCCGCCTGGTTTTCTCCAGAGGACCTGCAGGAGAAACTGGCTCAGGATGAGGAGAAAGCTTTGGAGCGACTGGCGGAGGAGGAATTCAGCTACCTGGGTCTCCGTCCCTATCAGGAACAGGGGATTCAGGCGGTGGAACGAGGCATCCGAGAGGGGAAGCGGGAGCTGTTGGTGGCCATGGCCACCGGGACAGGGAAGACCCGCACCGCCATCGGGCTGATCTACCGGCTCATCAAGAGCAAAGCATGCCGCCGCATCCTGTTCCTCGTCGACCGGACCGCCCTCGGGCAGCAGGCGGAAGATGCATTTAAAGAATCGCCTCTGGAAAACTATCGAACCTTTGCCCAGATTTTCGAGTTGCAAGGGTTAAAGGAGAAGATCCCCCAGCCTGAAACCAAAGTCCATATCCAGACGGTGCAGGGAATGGTGAGCCGCCTGTTCAAGAATGGAGGGGAGACTGGGATCCCCTCTGTCGGCCTCTATGACTGCATTATCGTAGACGAGGCCCACCGGGGCTACAAGCTAGACAAGGAGATGGGAGAGGTGGAGCTCCTTTTCCGGGATCAGAAGGAATATATCAGCCAGTATCGAAGGGTCCTGGATTACTTCGATGCGATCAAGATCGGATTGACCGCCACCCCGGCCCTACATACGCGGGAGATCTTCGGTGACCCCATTTACAACTACACCTACCGGGAAGCGGTGGTGGACGGCTATCTAATCGACCATACTCCGCCACACCAGTTGACCACCCGCTTGGCCCAGGAGGGCATCCGCTGGCAGGTGGGAGAG
>CAUGKZ010000295.1 GCA_959600065.1 uncultured Kroppenstedtia sp.
TGCAAATATTGGCCAATGGTCATGATATTGCAGTCCACCTGACGCAGATCATCCATCGTTTCCAGAATTTCATCCCATTCTTCTCCTACACCGATCATGATGCTGGACTTGGTAGGAATATCTGGTTGAAATTCTTTGGACCGTTTCAACAATTCCAAGGAACGGTCATATTTTGCCTTGGAACGAACCCGATCGGAACGACGACGCACGGTTTCCACATTGTGGTTCAGCACATCGGGCCGGGCATCCATCACCGTCTGCAGAGCATCCCAATTCCCTTGGAAGTCCGGAATCAGAACCTCTACACTGGTTAACGGATTCCGTTTGCGTACTGCCCGGATTGTCTCTGCAAAGATCGAAGCTCCCCCGTCATTCAGATCGTCTCGGGCTACAGAGGTGATCACTGTATGTTTCAGGCCCATCTGTTCCACCGCTTCCGCCACCCGTTCCGGTTCCTGAAGGTCTAACTCCGTTGGCAGACCGGTTTTTACGGCGCAAAAGCGGCAGGCACGTGTACAGATGTCCCCCAGGATCATAAAGGTGGCTGTTCGATGGACAGCCCAGCACTCATGAATATTGGGACACTTGGCTTCCTCACACACCGTATGGAGGGTTTTCCCTCTCATCATCCGCTTGATCTCGCGGAAATTTTCATTTACGGTCAGCTTGGTCTTCAGCCACTCCGGTTTTCGTTTATATTCGTAAGCCAACCCGTACCCTCCTTATGTACTTTCCTCTATCCATGGATAGTGTACCACAAAATTCATAAGGTCCATAGCGAGGAAGGTCTAGTGAGTCACTGCCCCTCGAAGGATAGGTTGAATCTTTGTTGCAAATTCCATTAAATACTTAAATGTCCTCTGCAGAAGCGATCCAAACTATAGGATAAACCTTCAAAAGCGATGTGGACCAAACATGAAGACACAACTGATTACCCTATTTCTCATCCCTTTATTGTTTGTAAACGGAATCTCCTCTTCAGTAAATACCCGTGAACAGGAAAAGATGGAGACCACCCGACAAAGCCTGTTTGAAAAAGTGGAGACTTTGAGTGGAATTCCCTGGTATGTCCTTGCCGCCATGGATCAATACGAACGCAATCTGCAACAGGTACGACAGGATTTGAAAAAACAAACCGGACCGGTGGCAATCACGGTTCCACCCAAATTGTGGAGCGGAATCACCAACCCAGATCCTTATGATACCACCCCCGAATCGATCCGATTTTTCGGAGGGATCGGGAGGGACGGGAATGGAGACGGAAAAGCAGATCCAGAGAATCCACTGGATGTGTTGTATACCATTACCCGTTATCTCCGGGAGTTCGGAAATTCACGGGATGATATCCGAATCGGGTTATGGAACTATTATCAACATCCCACCGCGGTGGACCTGGTGAGCCATTATGCGGAAGTCTACAGGCATTTCGGCACCACTCACTTGAACCGCTTCAGTTTTGTCATGCCCTTGCACTTCAATTACACCTATCACAATACCTGGGGTTCTCGCCGAGGATGGGGGGGCCTTCGCATCCATGAAGGGACGGATATTTTCGCCAGTTACGGTACCCCCGTGCTCAGCACCGTATACGGTTATGTGGAGCTGAAAGGATGGAACCGATACGGAGGCTGGCGGATCGGAATCCGGGATCTTAAAAACAACTACCATTATTTTGCTCATTTAAGCCACTTCGACAAGAACATCAAGAAAGGATCGATTGTGCAGCCCGGCCAAGTCCTCGGTTATGTAGGCTCCTCCGGTTACGGTCCCCCTGGAACCTCGGGTAAATTTCCTCCTCATCTACACTACGGCATCTACAAATTCAACGGAAACACGACTTACTCCTATGACCCCTATCCTTTTCTAAAAGCGAGGGAACGGGCGGAGTACAAGAAACAAGCGGAATACAAAAAGCAAAAGAAAACCCGCAAGGCTACCCGCAAAGAAAAAGGAAAACAAAACAAGGCCCCCAGGTAGAGGCCTTGTTTTGTTGATTTATACCATCAGGCTTCCTTACCCGACTTATAGGCAACCCATAGGAAATAGCCGAGGCCACCCCAGAGACCGATCGCACCGATCAGAAACATGACCCAAGCACTCGCGTTCATCCGATCCCTCCTCACTAATCTACACGTTCTAGACCTAAGAATTTACATGATAATCAAACGTTGTTCATGTCTTCTTCCTTTTTGGTGCCGGTATTTGCTTCCAGCTCAGACGTTGAAACACAAGCCCCGCCAGGAATGTGATTACCACAGATCCCCAACCGATCACAGTGAGACCGCTTAAAGGATAATCCTCATAGGGATGAACCCACTCCTCAAACAGACTGAACCCTGTCATCACAATAACCATCACAGGAGTGATTACCATCAGGCAAAGATTCCACCAGTTACCAATTTGAACATCGGAAATGTCGTTGATGTGAGTCTGCATCTCCTTCAGCTTGCGGGCAAACCATGCGATAAACACCACTTCCACCAGACCGCCTAAGGCCACCCCGTATTGGTTGATAAAGTGGTCCACAGTATCCAGATACCGCAGACCTCCATGGGTGGTGTAGAGTAAGCTGAGGAGAAAAGCAAGTCCACAGATCCAGTTCACTGCCACCCAGCGACTTAGGTTAAACTTCTCCCTCACACTGGCAATCACCGGTTCCAGAATGGAGATGGTCGAGGTAAAACCAGCAAAAAGCAGTGACCCGAAGAAAAGCACCCCGAAAAAAGAGTTGAAACCCGGGAATTGATTAATGATCTGAGGGAAAACAACAAAAGCAAGACCTACACCGGCGTCGACCACACTATTGACGTCCACCCCTTGGCTGGCAGCCAGGAAACCAAGGGCCCCAAACACACCCAGTGCAGCCAAAAACTCAAATCCGCTGTTGGCAAAAGCTGCAATCAATCCACTGTTGGACAAGTCGGATTTCTCCGGCAGATAGCTGGCGTAAGTCAGCATAATTGCAAATCCGATGCTAAGGGAGAAAAAGACCTGTCCATAAGCTGCCACCCAAACCCCTGGGTCAGTAAGGGAAGAGAAGTCGGGTGTCAAGAGAACATTCAACCCTTCCGTAGCTCCTGGCAGGGTCACTGCCCGGATCGTGATAACCACCATCATCAGAATCAAAATCGGCATCAGAATCCGAGAGACCCGTTCAATCCCCTTCTGAACCCCTTTTTGCATCACGACATAAGTAATCAACCAGACCAGGCAGACAGGCAGGAGCACCTTCCATTGCAATCCCTCTATCTCCCAAAATCCTCCACTCAACCCGAGGAAATTTTCAAAAAAGAAGGCCTCTGTATCTTGTCCCCACTGAGTTCCGATGGAGTAGTAAGTGTACACTAAGGACCAACCGAGAATAACCATATAAAAGCTAACGACTACAAAAGCGATGAAGGACTGCCACCAACCGAGCCACTCCCACTTTTTAGAGATTTTTCTGAAAACCTGTGGTGCAGAACCTCGGTACCGTTGACCCAGAGAATATTCTAACAGCAGGATCGGAATCCCCGC
>CAUGKZ010000296.1 GCA_959600065.1 uncultured Kroppenstedtia sp.
CATAGATCTCCGCCTCTCCGCCGTTGGTGATAAAGATCTTGTTGCCGTTGAGAATATAAGCATCCCCCTCCCGCACCGCTGTCGTCCGCATCCCTGCCGCATCCGATCCAGAACCCGGTTCAGTGAGTCCGTATGCGCCCAACTGAGCTCCTTCCGCCAGCGGGCGCAGGAAACGCTCTTTCTGTTCGGGGTTGCCAAATTTATAAATCGGCCAGCTGGCCAGAGACAGATGGGCCGACAAGGTCACCCCGGTGGAGGCGCACACTCGAGACAGTTCCTCCACAGCGATCACATAACTGAGAAAATCGGAATCCACGCCCCCCACTTCTTCCGGCCACGGAATCCCCGTCATTCCCAACTGTCCCATCTGATCGAAGATCGAACGATCAAAGCGCTCCTGCTCATCCCGTTCCGATGCGGTAGGCGCCACTTCTTTCTCTGCAAATTCCCGGACCATCTTCCGCATCATTTCATGTTCCTCATTCAAGCGGAACTGCATAAAGGACATCCTCCCTTTTCTCTGTGAATGATTTTTGGATGAAAAGGATGATAGCGATCTACAGAATGGAAGTTTTGAAAACAGCACAGTCGTAGGAGAGTGGGGTTTCTGCGAAAGTTCTTGGAAAATCCCCTCCCGATCCTTATTCATCGCAGTAAAAAAGTATCAGTCCTTCAGCAACTCCCCACCAACCACGAGCCGCTGAATTTCATTGGTTCCTTCATAGATCTGAGTAATCTTGGCATCCCGGAACAATCGTTCCACCGGATACTCCCGGCTGTAGCCATACCCTCCAAAAATCTGAACCGCTTCGATGGCCGCCTTCATCGCCGTATCTGAGGCAAATCGCTTGGCCATGGAAGACTCTTTTCGACAGGGACGGTCTTCCTGATACAGAGTAGCCGCCTGGTGAATCAGGAGGCGGGAGGCCTCCACTTCGGTGGCGATCTCCGCCAATTTAAACTGGATCCCCTGCAACTTCCCGATCGGTTTTCCGAACTGATGGCGCTCCTTCGCATAAGCGATCGCCGCTTCCAGAGCCGATGTTGCAATCCCCAAAGCTTGTGCACCGATGCCAATCCTGCCACCTGACAGATTGGACAGGGCGATCTCATAGCCTTGCCCCTCACAACCCAGCCGGTTTTCTACCGGAACCTCCGCCGACTCCAAGATCAGTTCACAGGTGTTGGAACCACCCAACCCCATCTTTTTCTCTTTTTTGCCGACCCTCAATCCGGGGGTCCCCTTCTCCAGGATAAAGGCGGAGATTCCTTTGGAGCCTTGATCCCGATCAGTGACGGCAAAGGTGACATAGGTATTGGCAACCCCAGCGTTGGTGATGAAAGTCTTGCTCCCATCCAGGATGTACCGATCTCCTTTTCTCACCGCCCGGGTCCGGATGGCAGAGGCATCAGAGCCTGCATGGGGCTCCGTCAAAGCGAAGGCACCCAGATACTCCCCTCGAGTCAGCCGGGGTACATACTTTTGCTTCTGCTCCTCTGTCCCATAACGAAGGATGGGGAAGGTCCCTACAGAGGTGTGAACCGCCAAGATCACCCCTACAGCCGCACTCACTTTGGAGATCTCTTCCAGAGCGATAACGTAGCTGAGGAAGTCAGCCCCTGCCCCGCCCCATTTTTCCGAAACCGGGATGCCCATCAATCCCAGTTCCCCCATCTTCTGAACCAATTCCCCTGGGAACTGGTCTTCGCTGTCCATCGAAGGAATCCAGGGGGGGATCTCAGTACGGGCGAAATCCCGCACCATCCTTCGCATCATTTCCTGTTCCTCCGTAAACCGAAGATCCATGATTCAACCTCCTACAACCTCTGGGTGTCACGATTCATAGGTGTAAAAGCCCCGCCCTGTTTTCCGACCGAGCCAGCCTGCCTTCACATACTTCCGCAACAAGGGACAGGGGCGATACTTGGAGTCCCCGAAACCCTCGTAAAGGGTCTCCATGATATACAGGCAGGTATCCAACCCGATAAAATCCGCCAGGGTGAGAGGCCCCATAGGATGATTCATCCCCAACTTCATCACCTGATCCACCGCTTCCGGCTCGGCCACCCCCTCATATACGGTGTAAATCGCCTCATTGATCATTGGCATCAGGATGCGGTTGGAGACAAAACCGGGGTAATCGTTGACTTCCACCGGAGTTTTCCCCATCTGCCGAGCCAGTTGTTCCACCTGAGCAAATACTTCATCGGCAGTGGCCAAGCCCCGGATCACTTCCACCAGTTTCATCACCGGTACGGGATTCATAAAGTGCATCCCAATCACGCGCTCCGGCCGGCGGGTGACGGCGGCGATCTCGGTGATGGGCAGGGAAGAAGTGTTGGTAGCGAGAATTCCCTGGGCAGGAACCATCGAATCCAACTGCCGGAACAGATCAGTTTTCACTTCCATATTCTCAATTGCGGCTTCCACCACGATATCTGCATCGGTTGCCGCCTCTTCCAGGTTGGAAGTCACTCGGATCCGTCCCAAAACCTCCGCCTTCTCCGTTTCACTCATCCTCCCCTTCTCTACGTTCCGGGAAAGATTCTTCTTAATCCCCTTCAGTCCCCTTTGGACAAACTCTTCCTTCAGATCGTGCAGGCAGACTTCCAGTCCGGACTGGGCTGCCGTCTGGGCGATCCCGCTCCCCATCTGCCCCGCACCGATGACAGTGAATTGTCGGATGTTCAAAGCGCATCTCCTTCCTGTGGGTTGTCATGATTCCGCAGGAGGCGGGGCCCCTGCAGAAAGAATCATCTCAGGACAGGGCTGTTGACTAACCAGTAAATGGGTGCAGAAAACTAAATCGACCTTTCGCTCTTCCCATTGCCCCATCGTGAAATATGGCTTGAGGGGACGGGATGGTGGGACGGCTACGATCTCTTGCAAAGAGCGCAAAGGCGAATCAAATCCCCACCATCCCATCTGTGATTTTCCACACAATGTTAGCTGAGGAGGCACTAGAAGCATGGGCCGATTTGTATCTCTTGAACGGTCTGGATGGAGGTTTCATATTTCAGCGTCAAAGTTTTGACGAGCCAAAGGCTCTCCATATAAAACTCCACCCTCCCTGTGATGACTCTTTTTAGGGAGCCATCCTTCGGCCCCGACTTCAATCCACTCGGATCAAAACCGCGTCCCCTTGGGCGGCACCACTGCAAATGCCCGCAATTCCCAATCCACCCCCGCATCGTTGCAGTTCGTAAATCAGGGTGAGGAGGATCCGAGCACCACTGGCTCCCAGGGGATGACCCAGTGCGATCGCACCTCCGTTCACGTTCACCTTCTGTTCGTCCCAACCGAGGATCTTCCCATTAGCCAAAGCGACGGCGGCAAAGGCCTCATTCACTTCAAACCGGTCGATCTGATCCAGAGTGAGATTATGCTTCTTCAAGAGCTTTTGGATGGCATAGGCCGGAGTGATAGGAAAATAGCGGGCTTCCATCCCTACTGCCGCATGCCCGAGGATGCGAGCGGCTGGCCGGATCCTCAGCTCCTCCGCCTTGTCGCTGGA
>CAUGKZ010000297.1 GCA_959600065.1 uncultured Kroppenstedtia sp.
GATGTTGGGTTCCTCTTTCCAGGTGACATGTGGTATACTATAAAACAAATTTGTAAGGTTTTCTAAGAGTACAGAACAATTTGACAGACCATGGAAGGTGTGCGGCTATGGGCAGTCACGATTGGTATATTGAATACCAGATTCATAATAATCGACCCGGTCTGTTAGGAGATTTGGCCTCCCTGCTGGGAATGCTCTCCATTAACATTATCACCATCAACGGGGTGGAGAACAAACGCAGGGGGATGCTTCTCAACACAGATGACCGGGAGAAGATTCACGCCTTGAAGCACATCTTGAACCGGGTGGACAATATTACGGTTACGGCACTTCGTCCGCCCACGCTGATGGATCGAATGGCAGTTCGCCATGGTCGTTATCTCGATCGTTGCCTAGAAGATAATAGAACTTACAGGTTTACCCGTGAAGAGTTGGGTTTGTTGGTGGATTTTATGGCCGAGCTGTTTAAAAAGCAAGGGCACCAATTGATCGGATTACGTGGAATGCCCCGGGTAGGGAAAACAGAGTCCGTGGTTGCTTCCAGTGTATGTGCCAACAAGCGTTGGACTTTCGTTTCCTCCACCCTGCTCAAACAGACGGTTCGAAAACAGCTTGCCGAGGATGAGATGAATACGGAGAACGTCTATATCATCGATGGGGTGGTTTCCACGCTTCGCGCGACGGAACGACACCACATGTTGGTGCAGGAAATTATGCGGATGAATGCCACGAAAGTCATTGAACATCCCGATGTTTTTATCCGAGAGACTGAATATACTTTGAACGATTTTGACTATATCATCGAATTGAGGAACCATCAGGATGAAGTGATCAGTTATGATGTTCTTGATGAGGATCTCACTGCTTTCGATATTAGATAGAGAAGGATCGGAATTCAGGAGGTGCAGTTATGTCTGGTATCGGAATCCTGTTGAGGGAGACGAGGGAGGCTAAGGGCTACTCGCTAGAACAGGTGCAGCAGAGTACCAAGATTCACATCGAGTATCTGCGTGCACTAGAAAATGACCAGTTTGATTCCTTGCCGAGCCCTTTTTATGTCCGTGCGTTTCTTAGATCCTATGCGCACTGCCTCGGTTTGGATGCTCAACCGTTGATGGATCGGTATGAACGGATGGCGATTCCTGGAGGAGTGCCTCGCAGGCAACCTCTGGCTCCTCAAGGGATGGAACGGGAAGACTTGAGGAGCAGAGGTGTTGGGCAACGTTCTTTTCGGGGGGATCCTCGATTGGGTCGAACTTATCCTTCAAAACAACAACGCATGACGTCGCCGAAGGGGCAACCGATACAGCCCTTTTCGGATCCCAACCCCCAGCCCCCAATCCGCAATCGACAGCAGCCGATCTCTCCATTGGATACCGGATGGAGAGGGCAAGAAGAAACTATGCAATCACCTTCCGATATCCAAGGTGGACCGTCCCCTCTCCCAAGGGCAGGAAACATCCCGACTCCACCCTCTCACCCAGGGGCAGGGAATATCCAGTCTCCTCAATCGAGAGGGGATCACTTCCGACATACGCAACGAATGCAGCCCATCGACCGCCAGCCGGCAGCTGCCCGTTCCGGCGAATCACAGGAACAGTTGCAACAGACGATGACTCCCCGCAAGGTGTCGCAAGAGATGAAGCGGGGAGTGGAAAAAGGGGACGGCAAACCGAAAAAGCGTGGAGCCAGTAAGTGGATGGTTCGCGTGGCTTCCATCGGAGCATTGTTGTTGGTTTCCATCGGGGGGTATACGATCCTGACGAACACCTCCGAGTCGGGGACATCCGAACAGTCGTCAGCGGACCAACCATCGGCTGGGATTCCCAAAAACGACAACACCGCTAATGCTCAGGATGTGAGTACCCCACAATTGAACAAAGTGAAAACGGGCAATGACATCGAAGGCGATCTGTTCAACCTGGAAAGTGCAAAAAAGATCGAAGTGGAGATCAAATCGGTCAAGGGAAGTACCAATCTATCAGTCGGTAGTAAAGTGAACAATGTAGAGGAGTCCTACGAGATCAAAACGGGGGAACAGCGGAAGTTGAAATCGGATGAGTTTATCTGGTTCCGTCTGGTAAAACCATCCAGTACGCAAATCAAAGTGAACGGCGAAGAGATCGATACGACGGCCCAGGATGTTCCTAAGAGCTACCGAATCCAACTGAAAAAATAATCATCAAAAAACAAATCACTCGTAGGAGGTGGGCCGGGTGTCGGTTGAAATCGGTCACCGGCTCAGACAAGCCCGGGAAGCACAAGGGTACTCCCTTGACGAGATGGAACATTACACCAGGATACCTGCCTATGACCTCGCATCCCTGGAAGCCGGCGATTTTTCGAATCTTTCTAGTCCCTATTACATTCGGGTATACCTCAGGACCTATGCAAATACGCTTGGGCTAGATCCTCGGGAGATTGTGGGAGCGTATCGTTCGGCAATGAAAGAGGTTGCCAAAGGTAGAAATGTAGTCGGTCACTCAAATCGGGGATCTGTTTCCCGGGGATCCAGCCGAAGATCAAGTACTCATTCTCTCTCGATGGGAGACGAGGAACAGACTGCGAGTAGCATAGAGGAGGCACCTCTTTCCCGAAGTGCTCGTTTCAAGCGGCAGCAGACTGGCTCTCAAAAAATTGTGGGAGGCGAGGTGACGGGGAGATCCTCCCGAGGCGGGCGAAGAAGGGTAAGTATGCCTCCGGATGTACCGGAACCTGAAGAATTGGGGCTTTCTCCGAAACGCCAAGAAAGCCGAAAGCATTCCTTTATAGAAGAACCTTCCCTGAGCCGGAGCACTTCTAGGAAAAATTCCGCTCTTAAAAGGCGTGGCAAAGCGAAAGAATCGAAGGAAAGCAAATTTGGAATCTGGTACAACCGTTTCCTGATCGTGATGGCGCTCTTGCTTATTCCAGCTTCCATCTATGTCCTGATCTTGGTGACAGGAGAATGATGTGGAACAATAGATTAAGGAGTAGGAGTGCGCTATCCATTGGGAGCATGTTAAAAAGGGTAGTCTTTTTCTAATTTTCGCAAAAAGGGAAGACCTTTTCTTCAGCTGAGTCCCTCTCTGTAGTGGAAGTGAAAGTCAACAGAATGAAAATCAAGACTTCATAAGAAAAAGAGAAATTGTTTCCTATTTCTCATGTCAAAAGGCTCCCGTCAAGAGGGAGCCTTTTGACATGAGTCTTTTGCCTCGGTTATACTGAACAGGACTTTTTTCTCCTTTTTCAATCTGTTCTAATTCTAATATCATTTGATTCCCCATAGTGGCAGGCGGCAGGAGGTGATCCACCATGGCGAAACCGACCGATCGACTGAGACAGGCGAGGGAAGAGGCCGGACTCACTTTGGAAGATGTGCAGGACCGGACAAACATTCAAATCCGGTACCTTCAAGCATTGGAGGATGGAGATTTTTCGGTTCTTCCCGGAAAATTTTACACTCGTGCTTATCTAAGGAATTATGGGGAGTTTCTTGATCTGGATCCGGCACCCATGATTCAACAATTTGAAGA
>CAUGKZ010000298.1 GCA_959600065.1 uncultured Kroppenstedtia sp.
GGAGGCCCTTGTGACAGTCACGGGGATCATCGGATCGGGATGGCCATGGCGGTGGCGGGATTGCTAGCCACAGGGAGGACCACGGTGACCCAGGCTGAGGCCATCGGCATCTCTTTTCCAGGATTTTCAACTCTGCTGGAGGAACTATAAAGAGACACCCCAATCTGAAAATTTGCAATTACCTGTTGACGGCCCCGCTTCGCTTATTTATACTATACATATAGTATGGTTTCTCTCCACTCCTATCCATATGAATCGTCCGCAACTTGGGCGGTTCTTTTTTTGTCCAACCTGTCATAAGCGTAGAAACAGGAGGGGAGAGCGATGAAAGGAAGAGCGGGTGCACTGGCGGTGGAAATGATTTTTGTGCTCGTCTCGGTGATCCTATTGAAAGAGTGGGTGTTCCCTTTTTTCATCAGTCAGTGGTTCCCCCAGGCGGACATCGCATCACAGATGTTGGAGTGGATTCTGCTCGTGATCGGGGTGATCACCTGTTTTATATATGTGGGTTTGGGATCTTCCGCCTGGAATCACCATGGTCTGAAAGCAGGATCTTCCCTGGGGGTTTTCCTGATGATTCATCTTCCTTTGTTAGTTCCCATCGTTGGGTCGGAAGTTCCCGGGATGGCGTTTACCGATGCCTGGAGTGGGTTGATCGGGGATGGTCTCCGTCTGTTCCATCCTGCCCGCTGGACTTTTCACCCTGTAACCCTGGGGGGAATCGCCTGTCTGTTGTTTCTCTTGGGAAGGAAGATCCGGGTGACGGAGAGGAAGCCTGGGAGATCTCAACAGATGAATTCTGGCAGAAAGGTGTGGGAGAAGCCGTGACTCTCATTTAAATATAAAATGGAGGGTGTCGATTTGTCCTATTTGGGTTTCTCACCCATTGGTACCAATTTCGCTAGGGTCACTTCCGCTATGGGGCTATGTTTGCCTCATCCCCTGCTGGTGGGTTGGACTCGCATGAAAAATACGTATTCGCCGGTCCCCCTCTCCCTCCCTTCACATCGTCACTGAATGACCGGACTCTCTCTCAAATCAGGAGCCGAGTCCGGAGGGGAACAATTGCAACCCAAGGATCTTTCCTGTAAAGCCTTTTTCACAACGTTTCTAGGAAGCATTGTGAAAAAGGCTTTATGTTCACAGGGAGTTGCGCCTAGGGTTGTTTCGCTCCTCCAAGTGATGCAGGTAGGGCGGGGTTTCACATGGAGTAACTTGGGTAAAACCCCATTTCAAGATCGATCTAGATCGCCACCTATCTAGACGACTTCTCCTATGACTTCCTGCGCCAAAGCAGTTGCTTTCATCTGCCCTCTTGTGATGAAGATATGGGGCCGAGGTTGAGGCTTTTTTTTATGGAGACTTTCGAAAATTGTAAACAAGTTTGTATAACAAACCTCAGTCTAAAGACATGACAGATTCCCCAGGAACCTGTGCTCTACTGAGAAAGGGGATCCCTTGGAAATGTATGATCAGGGCGCCAAACAGGTAATCTAAGCATAGGAAAAAGTTACAATACCAAAGGAGTTCTCCAGATGAATTTTGCGGATTTGCTCACCTATGCGGATATCGATCATCTGAAACGGATGGCTTCCCACTATGGATGTGAGCAGGAGAATCATTCGAAAAACGGTTTGATCACGTCTCTTTTATACCACCTTGGAGGCTCTTCCCGCTTACGGGGAGAGTTGGATTCACTGACTCCTGCCCAGTTCCGCTTTTTGCAGCTGCTCTGTTTTGATAGCCGCAAGCTGTTCAGCAGGGAGGATCTCTTGGGAAAGGGGCGGGCTGCAGTCGATGAGGGGGAGGAGTCACCTCGGGATCTGTGGATTCTCGGTTTGCGCAAAGGGTGGATTTTTCCCGGTGTTACCGGGCGCAATCGCATGTTGTTCGAAGTTCCAGAAGATCTGCGCCAACGGTATCTCCGCCTTTTTGCAGAAATGTATCGGGGACAGGAAGGGACATGTGAACCGGCGGTATATCGGGATGAAGAAGGGCTGTTGGTAGAGGATCTTCACAGTTTTCTTTGGTTTTTGGCGCGACAGGAGGTCCGACTGACCCAGGATGGGGCGATTTATCGACAACAACAGCGACAAATCCTGAAAACCTTCCATGTGGAGGAAGAGCTGGTGGAAGGAAGGGGGTGGAGGTTTGGATTTGGTCGTCGGTATCACCAATATCCCGACCGATTCTCCCTTTTGTATGACTACGCCTATTACAAGGGATATATCTTGGAGGATGAGACGATGGGTGTGCTCCGTTTAAGTGAATTGGGAATGGGGAAGATCCATAATCACCCCCTAGCGGGGGAGGAAGGGAGGGAAATGTATCGCTTCTGGCTTCGCCTGTACCGGAAACCGATCCCGCGAATTGCCGTCATTGTCAAGTGGATCGACCTATTGGCTCAGGGAGGTTGGTATCGATCCCAAGAGGTGAAAAAAGTGGTGGGGGATTGGTTGAACACTTATTATTATGAGACAGGAGAGAGCTTATTTAAACGAATCTTGCAACTGATGTTGCATCTGGGATTGGTCCGAATCGGGGAGATGTCTTCCGGAGAGCAGGTGTTGCAGATGAATGTTACCGGACACCGATGGGTTTCGGGAGTCTCCGGATTTGTCGATCAGGAGCTGGAGGCAAAGTTTTTAGAAGTTCAAACCTAGGGGCAAAATAGTCCATGTAGGAGGAAATGTCGATCAGTTTGTGGAATAAAGACAAAAGCCACTCACATAGTATTCAGATACCACAACTATCATCTTCGTATTTAATCCTATCCTGAATGGGGGGATGGAGATGGGCGAATGTGTAACGGTCTCGGAAAAGAAAGAGTTTATCCAGTGGTTTTTGAGCTGTTATGAATTGCAAAAACGGGAAGCGGCCTGGTTATTGAATTATCTTTGCTCCGAAGATCAGCTTCTCAAACGAACCCATTTTGTGGATAGTCTGTGCCATTTGCCGAAGACACTCCTGATTTCCACTCGTTGCATACGAATGACCCCCTTTAAGTTCATGAAAAATCAACGGGTGAGTGCAGATGTGGAGTCGGCGTTTTACGATCTCCGTACAAACAAAACTGAGGATCTCTATGTTAGTCTTTGTTTCAAAGATCAAGCTACCTGTCCGGAATATGCCGCCGTATTGGAGGGTAATCCGATGGAGAGACAAGACCTTGTACAGGATATCCTATTCGGTCTGATGGCGGAGATGATCCTCGATGAATCGGTCAGGGAGTTTAGAAAAAAGGATCTGTACCAGCGGATCGATGAAGCGTTGGAGGCAGGGGACGAAGAGCAATTCTTACAATTAACCGAACAATGGTTAAAAATCGTGGAAAAGGAAAGATAACTCCTATATAATGTCCGGCAGATGCCGGGCTTTTCATTGTTTAAATTTAATCAGGGAGGGGTGGCGATGCGGCTATCCAGCCTGGATCATGAAGATTGGATCCGGTGGGCCCCTTATGTAGACACACTCCTTCTACCGCTTT
>CAUGKZ010000299.1 GCA_959600065.1 uncultured Kroppenstedtia sp.
CAATCACCATGTTTATTCGGAGCATGAACCGGGAAAATTTTTCCCCTCCGAATTCTCTCTGAAACCTCCCCCTTTTCTCTTTCGTTGTCTAAGTAGGACACTTTTTAAGCTTATTTTTGAAAACTTAGATCGTCCTTCCAGACGATTACAGGAGGTTTTATGTCAGCTTCAAACCAAGAGGCCATCAAGCCCTCCGCAACGAAAAAACAAAGGGATTATTATTTTGATAACGTGAAATTTGTATTGGCCATGTTAGTGGTGATTGGCCACACCTACCGCCCCCTGATCGATGAAAGTCCGATTATAAAGGCGGTTTATCTGGCTATCTATAGTTTTCACATGCCTCTCTTTATCCTGATCTCCGGCTATTTCGCCAAAGGATTTAACCGAGAGGGGCAAAACAAAAAATTGATCTCCTCTGTTCTAATCCCTTATCTCATTTTCCAAGTTCTATACTCTATATACGATTATTTTATCTACGGGAGGGACTCCCTGGAGATCTCCATTTTGGAACCTTATTGGGCGATGTGGTTCCTGTTCAGCCTGTTTTTATGGCGGTTGATGATGCTCCCCTTGTTTGTCAATCTGAAATATCCACTGGTCACCGCCTCGATCTTAGCTATCGCAGTCGGATATGTTGACGAAGCCGACGGCTTTTTAAGCCTTTCCCGAACTATTGCCTTTTTCCCGTTTTTCCTGTTCGGTTACTATTTGCAAAGGCATCATTTCGAGGTGTTATTCGCCCCCTGGAAGCGGGTGGTCGGATGGGTGGGATGTATTTTACTCGTACCACTGATGTACTGGCTGGAGTTTCTCTCTCCCTTTGACCTCTCTTTTCGTAGGTGGATGTATTTCGCCGATCCTTATGAAAGCCTCGGACATGCGGAATGGTCTGCCGGTTTGATCCGGGTGGGTTTCATCCTATTGACGCTGATCGTATCCGCCTTGGTGTTGGCAGTCATTCCACAGAGAAAAACATGGTTCAGTGCCATGGGAAGCCGCTCTCTGTCCGTATACCTGCTACACGGAGTTTTCATCAAATACTATGACGCCGTGAATGTGGATGACAAATACCCCGGACCCACCCTGTATATTTTGGCCACACTGGGGGCCATCGCCCTCACCTTTCTTTTGTCCTCCGCCTGGGTCACCCGCGTCCTTCGTCCTCTGCTGCAACCTCAGCTGAGATGGATATTTCGCACCTCTTCCCCACAGGAACAACAAAAATTGAATAAGGCCTACTGACCCGAGTCCGGGTCTTTTTTTTGTGATTCCTCTGCGATTCCCCAAGGAGTCCTCACCCTTGTCAACTGAGCACTTTGTTTGTCACAGACTGACATCCTTTGTCGGGAGAGAAGGATTCCCCATTAAATCAAAGAAAAAGGGTTATAAATACAGATTTTTGGGAGGTTTTCGTATGTCGGACGAAGCGCGCATATCTACGCGGGAGGCCGCCGAACGCCTCCACGTTCATGCACGTACGGTTAGAAAATGGATTGACGCATTTGAGGAATACATCGCTCCCGAAGTGAATGATCGTGGACACTATATGCTGGATGAGGAGGGGTACCACCGATTGTCCGATATCCAACAACGACTGCAAGAAACCAACAAATCCATGCGCCAGATTCGCCAGGACCTGATCAGAGAGGGAAAATGGGAGATGGAGCTGGATGAACCTGCTTCCCCCGCCCCGGAACCCCCTAGGATTCCCTTTGGAAATGAGATTCCGGTTCACCGTCTGATCGGAAGCCTGGATGAAATCGGGGAAATGATGGAGACAGTATTCAGCCGACTGGATCAGTTAGAAGATCATGTGTTTACGATGTTCGATATGATGGAAGAGATGGAAAACAAAGTACTCGCTTCCCAACATCACATGTTGCCTATGAACACAGTTCAGCACATGATGGATGAAATCGGGAAAAAGCAGGAGCAACTCAAAGTGGAATTGCGAAATGCCACCTTTCCTCAGCGGTTGGCTTCCGCCACCAGCGAGACTCAACAGCTGACGCCGCGCAGGCAACGGCGAACCCGTTTTCTCGGTATTTTCTAGTGCCCCTTAAGGCAACTTTGATCTTGTTTTTCAGCAAGGCGGAGGCAGGATGGTGGGGCGGCTCCGATCTCTTGCAAAGAGCGCAAAGGCGAATCAAATCCCCACCATCCTTACCTTTCTGTGATTTTCTACACAATGTTCTCTGAGGGGGCACTAGAAGCCTTGTCCTCCCCCTCGGCCCTTGCCTACTGAAAAATAAGATCCAGGTTTCCTGAAAGGACAATCAAACCAGGGATCAGGTGGGAGTCCGAATACTCCAGTTTCCGTTATAATAGGGGAAAAAGGAGACATTCCATGCTCAAAGACGAACTCTACATCCTTTACGACGAAAGTGAAACCACCCAAACGCGTTATATCAGTTTTGCAGGAGAATCCCACCGCTTCGACCTCGGAATCACCGTTACCGACCGTTTCTACGGAAAACTGTTAGTATTCAACATTCAATCCAACCGCTACGCCCTGATCGGTGAAGATGACCTGGAAGAACCCGGTTATCTCGAACATGTCTACGGGATCACTGAGGATGAAGCGACAGAACTGAGGGATTTTCTTCACACACTTTTCTAAAAAGGGTTCGCATACCCCGCCACCTTCCTGGGCAAGCTAGACTCGGAGGTGGTTATTTTGATTCGTCGACGAAACACTCCTTTTCAAGATGTGAAAACCGTGGAGTCCCTCCGCAACGAATATATCCCAGAGGAGTTCCCCGAAGGTTCCTACGGAGCCGCCACCGATGAGGAGATTCTTGGCAAAACTTCTCCCTGGCGTGCCTCCCAACACGCATCTCCTCAGTTCACCTATGAGATGCGGGAACTTCACGAAGGCATCCCCAGGCAAGTACCGGGAAGCCATCCCACCCACGACGATCCCGAAAGAGATACAGAAATGGAGACCTAGAAAAGGAATCCCCCCGCAAAGCGTGGAGAAAAATGGTTTTTTCTCCACGCTTTTTTGTACAGTCACTGAACAGATCAATCGACTCTCTTTTCAGTCTAACCCATGTAAAAAGCCAACACCGCTATGGCGTTGGCTTTTATCACGAGCGGGTAATTCGACGCTCCCTCTGTCTTCCCCTTCGTCCAGGATGGGGTTTCATGGGATCACGGCGAAGAACAAAATAGGCACAACCAAAATTGCAAAACTCGTGGATATATTCTTCCACATGAGCAATCCGGGTTTCTCGAGTCGCACGGGGATGCTGGTCGGAGAAAAATCCCTTCAGCCTCAGTTGTCCATATCCCCAATCGCCTACGATGTAATCGTACTTGTCGAGAACCTCACTGTATCTTTTGCCAAAGGCATCGGAGTTCCAGCCGTTTTTATGATTGAGGATCACTTCATATGAAATCCCCTTGATCTCTATCTTTTCCATTTGTAGCCCCTCGGATCTTTTTCTTCTT
>CAUGKZ010000300.1 GCA_959600065.1 uncultured Kroppenstedtia sp.
ACCACCGCTACCCGGTCCAACAACTTCCCGCTTCCCCGGTAATGAGGGTTTTCACAGATGGGAGGAGGTGACATCAGATATTCCAAGCCCGGTTGCCAGGGTTGGTGCTGGGGAGGAAAGGAGAGGGGCTGACGAGAGACCTTTTTTTCGTACCCCAAATATGGATACACTGGATACAAATCAGAACACCTCGCTTTAGGACAGGTCTAGTCATCCAAGCATTGCAAAAAAGGCGTGGTCCTCCAGTTGGATCGGTCAGATCGGTCCCGATCGTCCCAGTCCTAAATATGGAGTTACCAGGCACACCCGAATGGGTTCTGACTCCAGTGTATTCCGCAGTCGCCCAGAGGTGAAAAAACCCTTTCCATATTGGAAAGGGGAAAGTGGAATCAAAGGTCAAAATTGTCTGGATCGGGGCCGATTCGCTCGTCTTGATTAAGGGCGTCGATTTGCTCCATCTCTTCCGGGGTCAGTTCAAAATCAAATACATCGGCGTTGCTTAAGATCCGCTCTTTCCGGACTGATTTGGGAATGGTGACCACCCCGTTTTGCAGATCCCAACGAAGGACCACCTGAGCCGGGCTTTTCCCGTGATTTTCCGCAATGGAGAGAATCGTCTCATGATCGAGGACCTTTCCGCGCATCAGGGGAGCCCAGGCCTCCATCCGGATGTGGTTCTGGTTGCAGAAGGCCAACAGCTCTTTCTGGGTGAGACGGGGGTGAAACTCGACTTGATTGACCGCCGGGGTGAGTTCACAGTTACCCATCAAATCCTTCAGATGATGCACCTGGAAGTTGCACACCCCGATCGCCCGGGCTCGACCGTCATGGACCAGGTGCTCTAGTGCCTTCCATGTCTCCAGATACTTTCCCTTCACTGGCCAGTGGATCAGGTAGAGATCAATATAGTCCAGCCCCAGCTTGCGACGGCTTTCTTCAAAGGCTCGGAGGGTGGATTCATACCCTTGTTGATCATTCCACACCTTGGTGGTGACAAAAATCTCTTCCCGGGGCACCCTGGATTCCCGGATCGCCTGGCCCACCCCTTCTTCATTGTGATAAAGTGCAGCGGTATCGATCAGGCGGTATCCATGATCTAAGGCGGTCTGGACCGAGCGGACCACCTCCTCCCCTTCTTCCGCTTTGTACACTCCCAACCCCAGCCAGGGCATCTCTACCCCGTTGTTCAGTCGAATCCGCTCAGACAAGCTTTTTGGCATACAACTCTCTCCATTTCTTTTGAAAAATCTATCTATTACAGGGCTGTTGATTCACCATAAAGTAGATGATGGAAACGAAACGATCCTTTCGCTCTTCCATTGCCCCCTATCACAAAACATCGCTTGAGGGGACGGGGAGGGTGGGACGGCTCCGATCTCTTGCAAAGAGCGCATAGCGAGACCCGGGAGCGGAAAGCGACCCTGGCGAGACTTGTGCCCTATGGGTGCAAAGGCTCTTCACCGTCCCACACTCCCGACCTTATTTTTTGCCTAAAATATGGTTAATCAACATGCCTGTATCTTTTACTATACCCGAAAGGAGAAGGAGGGACACTTATGGGGATCTCTCTCTTAAGAAAAAAGCTTACAGGAAGCAGCTAAATGGTTGGTCAGGTGAGGTGTAGGTTCAAATGCTGTAGTAGGACACACGGCAACTTTAATTTATTATGGTGGCAAATGTAGCTGACAAAAAGAAGAGGAAGGACTAAACTATGAATCTCAATAAAACCCTATTTACGATGACTCATATAGTTATGCCTTACCTGTTTTTTTCGATGTATTCCCTTTGGGAACATTTTGTTTTATCCAAGCCTTTATGGGAAAATATCGGTACCAATTTGGCGATTGTTGGGATTTGCTATATGTTTATCAGTCTGTTATGGGTTACTCAGATAAAAAACATCCAAAAGGCAGAACAGAAGGAGTCTAATAACAAGAGTTAAAGTCGATTCTTTGCAACAAAAGACTGCAACGATCTCTAAAGTCCCATGAATCAGAATCGTCTCCGGTGATCAAAACATCATCGGAGGCGATTGATTATTTGGGGAAGTGAAAGGGGCCTATGAACTTTCTTTGGAGTGCTAGTGCCCCTTCAGGCAATTTTGATCTTGTTTTTCAGCAAGGCGGAGGCAGGAGGGTGGGGCGGCTCCGATCTCTTGCAAAGAGCGCAAAGGCTCTTCGCCTCCCCACCCTCCTTACCTTTCTGTGATTTTCCACACAATGTTCTCTGAGGGGGCACTAGGAGTAATGGCTTCTCCGCACTGGACAGCGGAGCCTCCATCCTTCGTTGTATGGCTCGGGTCCGATCTCTAGTTCCGAGGTTTCGTCATAATATAACGATGTAAGACGTATTGCGCTTTTGTCGAAAGAGAGGAAGAATAGGGGATGAGGCGTTGGCCTCTGTTTCCAATTGGGGGGAAAAAGATGGAGAAGCTGTGGCGATCCGGGAGCCTTCCCCACCAGGTGATTCTCTGCCTGGTGGGGGTACGAATGGCGATCCTGGCCATCGTTTCGCTGTGGATCATTCTCCAGGAGAGAGATCTTCCGGAACTGTTATTATGGACCATTCTCGCACTCTTTTTTGCTCAATTTATCGACTTTAGCCGGAAGGTAAAAAAAATAGGAAGAGAAGAGTTCGCCCAGGAACATGACTCCTGGGCGTTTTTTTTGGAACCGTTTGGGTTCTTTACCCATAGGCTGAAGTGGACAGTGTTGACAAAGGAGGAAAAGTGATGGAGGATTATCACCCCAAACCATGTCTGGCCTGGCATGAGACGTTGGAACTGCACGAGTTGGTGGCGTTCCAGTCCGGTGGCTTGATGAGACTGAAAAAAACTTACCCCAAGGTGATGGATGAGGAACTGGAAAAGATTTACATGGTTTTTATCCAGGGATTGACTGCCAATCTGAAGGAGCTGATGGCTTTCTATCCCGCCGCCCCCCAGGTGGCTGAGCAACGGAATTCGGATTCCGATCCCGACATCTCCATGAAACGGGGCGATGAGACGGGCTACTACGCCGGACAAATCCTGGGATGGGCCAAATCCTCAGTCCGCAACTACGCCGTCGCCTTGACGGAGACGACGACCCCTATGGTTCATGAGATGTTGTTGAAGCAGATGGTGTCCGCCGTTCAGATGCACTATCTGGTGTTCAGCTTTATGTACCGAAGGGGGATGTACCCAGCCCACGACTTGCATCAATTGCTGGCGGGAGACCTGATGCGGGCCCGACAGGCCCTGTCAATGAAATACTGACAGCTGGGGCTTTGAACAGCAGCCGGACAGAATGATGCCAAAGACAAATTTGTAAGCAGGGGTGGGAAGGGATGGAAAAACTGTTTCATCCCAGGTGTGTTGATTATCCATATTTTAGGCAGAAAATTGGATCGGGATGGTGGGGCTTTGATTCGCCTTTGCGCTCTTTGCAAGAGATCGTAGCCG
>CAUGKZ010000301.1 GCA_959600065.1 uncultured Kroppenstedtia sp.
ATCGGAAGATTTGGAGCGGCCAGTTTTCACTTCCTTGCCGGATGGCAACGGTCGCATGGGTGAACACGATCTCCCCATCCAAAATATGGCTAATCAACACGCCTGTTCCTCCATATCTAAAAACGCAGGTCACCGATAACATGTCTCCTTTGAACTTTAAAGAACCATCCTGATCGATTGGATCCCTTTCGATATTGCATGACATACACGTCGGATTGCGCAAGGTTTTCTTGTTCCCATGCATCCAAATTAAAAAAGACCCTCTAATCGACTGGGGACAAATACGACGCCCCTGTGATTCCAATAATTTCATATCCTATCCTATGTACTATAGCGAGGGAGCATTTTCTGCCTGTATTGTTGAAATCTCGCAGTATTTTTATTAACTATTTGTAAATGGATCATTTCACCCTAGAAATCCTGCTATAATAGGCTCCGTTCAATCATCATGGAGGAGGATAGGTCATGCATAAAAAATCCTTAGTAGCTCTGGGCTTAGCCGCGGTTGTTTCGCTTTCTATTTTGATCCCATCTTTTGCTGATCAACAAGATTCCAACCCACAGGATAATAAAAATAAGAAACCAAAGGACCCTATTATTACAAAACATGTGATAAAAGTGGATAAGTCATTAAACGTGCCTTATGATAGTAAAAACAAAGCTTTATTTCCCGATGGACTGCCAATTGGTTTAGGTTCTGGTATGACAATTAAATCATTGAAAAAAATGGGGACTTAGAACTCTATTTTCTAACAGATCGAGGACCCAATGCGGATGGTCCCAAATACAAAGATGAAGCTCAAGAAGCTAAAACAATACTGTTTCCAACCCCTCACTTTACTCCCCAAATTGGGACTGCTACTGTTACAAAGAATGGGGTTATTGTTAACGAAACAATCACATTAAAAGATGCAAAGGGTCAAGATATTTCAGGTCTGCCAATGGAACCTGGTAGCGTCGGTTCTACAAATGAAGTGGCACTAAGTAAAAACCTTGAAAAGCTCCCATTTGACAAAAATGGGCAAGACCCTGAAGCGATCGCAGTAGATAAAGACGGTAATTTTTGGATTGCTGATGAATATGGTCCATTTATCACCCAATTTGATTCTAATGGGAAACAATTAAAGAAATACATGCCTGGTGACGGCCTTCCAAGTACTCTAAAATACCGCCAGCCAAACCGCGGATTCGAAGCGCTATCGATCACACCAAACGGTAAAGTGTATGCCTCAGTACAAAGTACATTGGATATTAAGGGTAAAACAAAAAATACAGCTTCGTTCATTCAAATCGTCGAATTAGATCCTCAAACAGGTAAAACAAAGTTATTCGCCTACCCACATGATGTGAAAGCATATAAAAATAGCAGAGATGCTAAGATTGGTGATATGTTTGCCATATCCAATTCAAAGTTTGTGTTGATTGAACAGGGTAAAACAAAGGATAAAAAAATGCGTAACCTTCTTTATCTCATCGATTTAAAAGGTGCCACGGATATTTCTGAAATGAAGGTAGATGGCCGAGAATTGGAATACAGTGATAATCTTTCCAAACTGAAAAAATTCAAACCCATTAAGAAGAAAAAAATTATCGATCTAAGAAAGCATGGTTGGGAGGCTGAAAAAGCAGAAGGGCTAGCTGTTCTTCCTGATAAACAAACCATTTTCGTTTTAAATGATAACGATTTTGGTGTTTCACTTGATGTCAAAGATGACCAAGTCGAAAAACCCGATATTGAAGACTACACCCTACATGCTGATGGAACATTGACGTATAAAGGCCAGTCTGCTGATCCAACATTAACAGTTGTACCAAACAATGAAAAAACGCACTTATTTTCTATCAAATTGCCCAAACCTCTAAAGTAGAGGAGGTTGTGAAAACGGAACCGATTTTTCCCTAGATTGAGGGAGAAATCGGTTTTTTTACTTTGGAATTAGAATTAGAAGCGGGTTGACGAATCCGGTTTACTTTAGTAAGAGGAACCAACAGAAGTCGTTTTAGTGCTGATCCCGACTCTGCCAAACCGCTCTTTAACTGCCCAAAAGTAGCAGGAGCGGATGAACTGCCCGATCTCCCCTTGATCGCCAGCTGCCTCCGCCATATCAAGGAAAATGGATTTCAACGAATCCCGGAACCGGTGGCCACCCCTTCCGGGAAACTTATGGTGAGTCACCAAGGGGAATTTTACTTTATGGAGGAATGGCTCGATCTGAAGGAGATCCCTCCACACAGCCTCCCCTACTTCGAAAAAATGGGTGTCGCACTGGCAGAGTTTCATCGTGCCTCCGCCGGGCTACCCCCGCCCAAATCCGTTCCGGACCGCAATCGGTGGGGCAAACACCCAGCTCTCCTCGCCAAGGCTGAGAAGCGACTGGAAACATGGAGCCGCCAAGTCCGAAATGCATCTGCAGAGGCTCCCGCCCAACTGGCCTTCCTCTCCACCCGCTGTCAACTGGCCCGGCAAACCATCCAGGAGGTCTCCTTGCATACCCTATTACAATCCCAACCCCAATCCGCTGTTTGGTGCCACAATGCCCTTCAACATCGTAATATCATGTTGGATCGATGGGAGCAAATCTGGTGGATCGACTTTGAAACCCTAGCCTATGCTGAGAGAGTCCGAGATCTGGCCCACCTGTTAGAACATCACGCGGCTCCCTACGGTTGGCCTCCAGATGCGGTGCAACAATTTCTCTCCGCCTATGAATCGGCTTCCTCCATCCCGCTGAGCCGGGAAGAGTGGCTCCTCCTCCGCGGTCATCTCACCTTCCCCGAACGTCTCTACAAACGTGCACGGCGCTGTTTCGGTCGTTCCCACACCCGTTCCAAGAACTGGCATGAATTGCGCAAGGGGTTGCAGCGAGAACAGATGAAGGAGAGTCTACTGCAGCACCTCGCTCTCCTCACTCCCGGGGAATCACCGGAAGGATGAGGGCGGAGGGGTATTCCCGATGATGGTAGACCCTCTGCTCTGCCACCACCATCTCCGCGCTCTGTCCCAACTCCGCCCCGGTATTCAGATTGCGGTCATACTTGGGAAAGGCACTGGAAGCCACCTCTACTCGAATCCGATGTCCCTTTTGAAACAGGTGAGAGATATTCCAGCAGTCGATCTCATACTCATAGATTTGTCCAGGCTCCAGCAATTGCGGGTGATCCATCCCCTTGCGAAAGCGTCCCCGGACCATCCCGTCAGTGAGCCGCTGGGCAAATCCGTTGGGCCACACATCGAGGAACTTCACCATAAAATCGGTGTCTCGGGCAGAACTGGAGGCGAACAGTCGCATCCGGATCGGACCTGTCACTTCCAGATTCTCTTCCAAGGCTGCGGTCGTGTAGACCAGCACATCATCCCGCCGTTCCACAGCGGAGTAATCATGGGGACCTCCGATCTGGTTGGAAGTGGGATCCGTGAGGAAAGGAACCGGATCCGCCGGAT
>CAUGKZ010000302.1 GCA_959600065.1 uncultured Kroppenstedtia sp.
TTACACCTCCGATTTCATGGGCATTACATAAATTCGCACCTGAAAACACATAATGTGAATAACCAAACCCGTTGGTTCTATATAGAATAATCATAGACAAACCGATGAGGAAGTATGGCCGACATGGGGAAAGGGGGGATCTGAAGTGAAACTGCGACGGCGCAAGAAGCGGCGCAAAAAGCTTCGTTGGTGGATTTATCCCCGTCTGCGTACAAGTTGAAACCGTCCTCCTTCATTCAAAGGGATACCGTTTGTGAGCCAAAAAGCGCTGGAAATCCAGCGCTTTTTGCGGTTAGAGGACATTGGCCCGACCCGAATAAATATGCCCTCGCTCTGCATCCACCGTGATTTCCATTCCGTCTTCAAATAATCCGGTAGCACCTGAGACTCCCACCACCACCGGAATGCCCAGACTGAGACCCACCACCGCCGCATGAGAGGTAAGGCCTCCCTGTTCCACAATGACGGCCGCCGCCCGCTTAAAGGAGTCCATCATATCCTTATCTGTGTTCCGGGTGACTAAAATGGCATCGTCCTTCATCTTGGAACGCAACTCTTGGGCAGTCACACCGGAAACCACTTCACCGGTGAGCACCTTTTTTCCGATTCCTTGCCCTTTGGCCAGGATATCACCGACCACATGGACTTTCATCAGATTGGTAGTACCTGATTTTGCCACAGGAACCCCCGCCGTAATGACTACAAGTTCCCCATGGTGAACATAGCCGGACTGAATCGTGGATTGAATCGCTGTCCCCAACATCTCATCTGTGGTTTCCACCTTCTCCCCTTCGACGGAGACAATCCCCCAGACCAAAGCAAGGTGTCGCATCACCTGCTGATTCCGGGTAACAGCTACGATCGGAGCCCGGGGACGATACTTAGAGACCATGCGGGCGGTTTTTCCACTTTCAGTGGATGTGATAATCGCCGATGCTTTCAGAGTGTCAGCTGTATGTACCACAGCTTGGCTGATCGAATCGGGTATGCTCATGTCCAGTGCCCGAATCCGCTCTTGGAACAAATCCGCGTATTGAAGAGACTCCTCCGCCCGGGAAGAGATGATCGCCATGGTCTCCACCGCTTCTACCGGATATTTCCCACTGGCGGTCTCCCCGGAGAGCATCACCGCATCGGTTCCGTCAAAAATGGCGTTAGCCACATCGCTGGCTTCTGCTCGGGTCGGGCGCGGGTTACGCTGCATGGAGTCCAGCATTTGGGTGGCAGTGATCACCGGTTTTCCCTGGTGATTGCATTTGCAGATCATCTCTTTTTGTAGCACTGGAACTTCCTCTGCGGGAATCTCCACTCCCAGATCCCCCCGGGCCACCATGATTCCATCGGAGACATTCAAGATCCCATCCAGATTGTTGACGCCTTCCTCATTTTCGATCTTAGAGATAATATGGATATCGGCATTGTGTTCCTCCAGGATTTCTCGGATCTCCAGCACATCGTTGGGTTTTCGAACAAAGGAAGCCGCAATGAAATCTACCCCGTGTTGGACCCCGAACCGAATATCCTCCGCATCTTTCTCGGTGATTCCCGGCAATTGAAGGGAAACCCCGGGCAGGTTGACTCCTTTTCGATCCTTGAGTGGACCTCCGTTCTCAATACGGCAGGTGATTTCGGTTCCTTCCACCTTCTCCACCTGAAGGCTGATCAAGCCATCATCTACCAATATGATGGAGCCGGGTTGAACATCCTCTGTCATCCTCTTATAGGAGATCGACACCCGGGAAGCATCCCCCTCTACCTCCTCCGTGGTCAGGATGATCTGCTCCCCGGTCTTCAGTTCCACCTGTTCCTCTCTGAGGACACCGGTGCGAATCTCCGGTCCCTTGGTATCGAGGAGAATGGCAACAGTTTGACCCAGCTCCTTCTCCACTTGGCGAATCCGTTCAATCCGACGGAGGTGTTCCTCATGATTTCCGTGGGAAAAATTGAGCCGGGCCACATTCATTCCGGCTTGAACCAATTTTCGAAGTGTCTCCGGTTGTTCACTGGCCGGTCCGATAGTACATACGATCTTCGTCCTGCGCATCCAAAGCCTCCCTTTCTATATAGCCAAAATCCCCGCTAACTCGTAAATAGACACATCTGGTTTGTGCTTCATGGCAAAAACCTCTTGAAAATCGAGTCCCACCACCCGATTATTCTGCATCGCCACCATATGATGGCTCGTGCCTTCCAGCAAAAGATCCACCGCTTTGGCACCCATCCGGCTCGCCAAGACACGGTCCGAGGCGGTCGGAGAACCCCCTCGTTGAATATGGCCCAGCACGGTGACACGGGTTTCACGTCCGGTCTTCTCCTTGATTTGGTGCCCGATGTCCACCCCACTGCCCACTCCTTCAGCGACGATAATGATGCTGTGTCGCTTGCCCCGTCGGTTTCCCCGCTCCAACCGCTCCACAATCTCATCCAGATTGAACTCGGCCTCCGGGATCAGAATCGATTCCGCCCCGTCGGCTAATCCCGCCCACACAGCGATATCCCCAGCATTGCGTCCCATCACTTCCACCACATAGGTCCGTTCATGGGAAGTGGCGGTATCCCGGATGCGGTCAATACACTGGATCACTGTATTAATGGCTGTATCAAAGCCAATGGTAAAATCGGTCCCTGGAATGTCGTTGTCGATAGTTCCCGGAACTCCCACCGTCGTCAAACCTTTGGCAGCCAATTGCTGAGCTCCCCGGAAGCTTCCATCCCCGCCGATCACCACTAGGCCTTCCACCCCTTGTTTGCTCAGGTTCTCCAGAGCTTGGGCCTGTCCCTCCGGAGTTTTGAACTCTTCACTCCGGGCCGTGTGCAGAATCGTGCCTCCTCGGTGAATAATATCCCCAACGGAGCCCAGATTCATCGATTTAAAATCTCCTTGAATCAAGCCGGCGTAACCACGTTGGACTCCCACCACTTCCAAGCCGTGGTGATGACCTTTACGTACGACGGCACGAATGGCTGCATTCATTCCTGGGGAGTCTCCCCCACTGGTAAGAACCGCGATGCGTTTCATCCCTGTTCACCTCGTTTTTCAATTCTTCTCCCACCCCTCCGGGACAACATGAGTCCCAGCGAGACAAAAGAGAAACCGTGGCAAGCGCATTAATCCACGGTACGGTATACACCAATTTTCTCAAATTTCCGGTGCCGATCCAAAACCAGCTGATCCTCATCCATTTCGAGCAAGGGATACAAAGATTCCAGCAACGCTTCTTTAATTTGTCTGGCTTGGTTGGCAGGATCTTTATGGGCGCCTCCCTTGGGTTCCGGGATCACCCTTTCAACCACACCCAGTTTCTCCAAATCTTGAGCAGTGATTTTGAGGGCAGCTGCCGCTTCCTGTGCCTTGGCCGCATCCCTCCACAGGATCGCCGCCGCCCCTTCAGGTGAGATCACCGAATAATAGGCATGCTCCAGCATCAGCAG
>CAUGKZ010000303.1 GCA_959600065.1 uncultured Kroppenstedtia sp.
TCAGAGGCATACGATCCTCAGTACCGGCAATTAGCCAAAGAAGTGGCGAAGGCCCAGGGAATCCACTTGCGTGAGGGAATCTATGCCGGACTGACCGGTCCTTCCTATGAAACCCCCGCTGAGATTCGCATGCTGCGACAGATGGGAGCCGATGCCGTCGGTATGTCTACGGTTCCCGAGGTGATCGTAGCCAGACACGGGGGCATGCGGGTCATCGGGATCTCCTGCATCTCCAATCTGGCCGCGGGAATCTTGCCCCAGCCTCTCAGTCACGAAGAGGTGATGGAGACGGCGGAGCGGGTAAAGCCCCGTTTTATCCGGCTGGTGAAAGGGTTGATCCAGGAGATCGGATCGATTTAGGAAAGATGCGAAACCAAGGGAGAGGGGCCACATCCATGCAAAGACTAGAACAGATTGTAGAAGCAAAGGAAGTGATTGGGAAAAAGACAGATCATCGGCCGACGATCGGGTTGATCCTGGGTTCGGGACTAGGGGATCTGGCTCGGGACCTGGAGGAGGCGGACTCGATTCCCTATGAGGAGATTCCTCACTTCCCCGAATCCACAGTAGAGGGTCATGCGGGCAGACTGGTTGTCGGTCGCCTCTCGGGCAAGACGGTGGTGGCGATGGAGGGACGTTTTCATTATTATGAAGGATATACTCAGCAGGAAGTGGTCTTTCCCGTCTATGTTATGAAGGCACTCGGGGTGAAAAGCCTGGTGGCAACCAATGCTTGTGGCGGGATGAATGGTTCCTTTCAGGCGGGGGATCTGATGTTGATTGAGGATCATCTCAATTTTACCGGAGCCAATCCCTTGATCGGTCCCAATGAAGACCGCTTAGGCCCTCGTTTTCCCGATCTGTCGAGGGCATATGACCGGGATTTGATTCAATTGGCCCGGGAAGTGGCGGATGAGCAGGGAATCCGACTGCAACAAGGGGTGTATGCAGGAATCAGTGGTCCTTCCTACATGACTCCGGCGGAATTGATTATGCTTCGTAACCTGGGAGGGGATACCGTCGGTATGTCGACGGTTCCAGAAGTGATCGCAGCTCGCCATGCAGGACTGAAAGTGCTGGGGATTTCCTGTATTACGGATATGGCCATCGGTGAGGAGCTGGAACCTCTGACCCATGAACAGGTGGTGGAGGTGGCCAACCAGACCAAACCTCGGTTTATCAGGTTGGTAAAAGGAATCCTGGCCCGGATGGAGGGGTAAAATGGAGGTCGTGGAACTCATTCGGAAAAAACGGGACGGACAGGCACTAACTTCCGAGGAGATCCGGTTTCTGATTCAAGGATATGCCCACGAGCGTATTCCGGACTATCAGATGTCTGCCTGGGCCATGGCTGTCCGCCTGCAGGGGATGGATACCCGGGAAACGGCGGATTTGACTCTGGAGATGGTTCGATCCGGTGAGGAGGTGGATCTCTCCGCGATTAAAGGAATCAAAGTGGATAAGCACAGCACCGGAGGGGTGGGGGACACTACCACGCTGGTGCTAGGCCCCCTGGTGGCGGCGGCGGGTGTGCCGGTGGCTAAACTGTCTGGCCGCGGTCTCGGTCATACGGGAGGAACCATTGACAAACTGGAATCTTTTTCTGGGTTTGACACGGCGTTGAGCACGGCGGGTTTTGTCCAGCAAGTCAATGAGTGGGGTTTAGCCGTGATGGGACAGACCGCTGATCTCACTCCCGCAGACAAGAAGCTCTACGCCCTGCGAGATGTCACTGCCACGGTGGATTCCATCCCGTTGATCGCCAGTTCAATCATGAGCAAAAAGATCGCTGCCGGTGCGGATGCGATTGTGCTGGATGTCAAAACCGGTAGCGGGGCGTTTATGAAAGAGGAAAAACAGGCTCGTGAGCTGGCCCGGTCCATGGTTGAAATTGGGCAGCGGATTGGACGGCAGACCGTAGCGGTGATCAGTGATATGAATCAACCACTGGGGTATGCTGTGGGCAATGCCCTGGAAGTGAAGGAAGCGATTGAAACTCTGAAGGGCAAGGGCCCACGGGATCTGACGGAACTCTGCTTGACCCTAGGGGGACAGATGGTGACCTTGGCCGGAATGGCGGGATCGAGGGAGGAGGCTGAAGCGAAGTTGAAAGCCACCCTCGATGACGGTTCGGCTCTGGAGCGTTTTCGCCAGTTGGTGAAAGCCCAGGGAGGAGATGTCCGGGCAGTGGATGAGCCGGATCGGCTTCCGCAATCTCCGGTACAATTCCCCGTTCACTCCCCCATTCAAGGGATCGTCACCTCCTTGGATGCGGAGGCGATCGGCTTGTGTGCCATGCAACTGGGAGCCGGCCGGAAGACCAAGGAGTCTCCTATCGATTACAGTGTCGGGGTGGTTCTGCAGAAAAAAATCGGGGATGTGGTACAAAAAGGGGATACACTGGCCGTTCTTCACGCCAATAGCAGAGCAGAGGCAGAAGCGGTACAGGAGCGTTTCCTGAGCACGGTCACCCTGGGAGAGCAAAGGGTGACACCGCCTCCCTTGATCCGAGAATTGGTGACAGCGGGACAGGAGGAATCATGAATCATTTCATGAATCATTTCACCGGACAAAAGTCCGGTTTTTTCTTTTGACAAATATGGAATAATCATCCTCTCCTCCGCTCACAATAAGGGTACGAGAAGGAGGGAAGCCTCGATGCGAGTGCGTTTATGTGTGTGGGTACTGTTGGTGTGTCTCCCCGTTGCGGTAGCTCCCACCTCCGTGTGGGCGGCGGAAGAGGGGTTGGCGCCCCATTCTAAATCGGCTGTTTTGGTCGATGCAGATACCGGAACGGTGTTGTATGAGAAAAATAGCCGGGAGAAGCTGCCACCGGCAAGCATCACCAAAATTATGACGATGCTTTTGGTGATGGAAGCATTGGAGAAGGGCAAAATCTCCTATGAAGATCAAGTACGGACCAGTGAATATGCCTCCTCTATGGGAGGGGCCCAGATTTTTTTGGAAACCGGCGAAGTGATGAAGCTGGAAGATCTATTGAAAGCAGTGGCAGTTGGAAGTGCCAATGATGCTTCAGTGGCTCTCGCCGAACATTTGGCGGGAACAGAAAAGAAATTCGTGGAAATGATGAATCAGCGAGCCGAAGAGTTGGGCATGAAAGATACCTGCTTTCAAAACCCCAATGGTCTGCCTGCACCTAACCATTATTCCACGGCGAGAGATATTGCGATCATGTCCCGGGAGTTGCTTAAACACCGGGAAATCACCCGCTTTACGAAAACCTATGAGGATTATCTGCGAAAAGACAGTAAAAAGCCTTTTTGGTTGGTGAACACCAATAAGTTGGTGAAGTTTTACGAAGGATTGGATGGACTTAAAACAGGATTTACAGGAGAAGCGGGTTTTTGCCTCGCCGCTACTGCCAAGCGCCGGGATTTGCGGGCAATTGCGGTGGTTATGG
>CAUGKZ010000304.1 GCA_959600065.1 uncultured Kroppenstedtia sp.
CTCCCTCTATTGTAACCGAACTTGGAACCTCATTGTCGGAAGCGGAAAAAAGGAGTAGAATCGGCATGAGCCAATACCTCGTATACCGAAATATTATAATTGTAAAAGGGGGGCTGCCACCTTGACCAAGCGTACCGTTTATCTGATCATGGTTTTCAACATGATGATTTGGGGGTTGAATACCGTAGCCCTCAAAGTGCTGGTGCAATACCTTCCACCCTTGACCTTGCAGTCCCTTCGCATCTTCCTGGCGGGGTTGGTGCTACTCCCCTTCCTCTTACTCCAAAAACAATGGCGCCTCCCCCAAGCGAAGGAATGGCCTCACTTGGCCGGGGCAATCCTGTTTGGAGCCGTGGGGCATCATTCCTGTCTCGCTCTCGGAGTGGAGCAGACCAGCGCCACCAACACCGCCTTGATTCTGGGGCTGGTTCCTCTTGCCACTGCCTTGATGGCGGTGATCTTTTTGCGAGACCGAATCAGTTGGATGCGAGGCGCGGGTATTTTACTGGGATTCCTGGGGGTCGCTTTTGTGGTTTTGCAAGGAAGCGGTGAGATGGGCGGGCACATCACTGGAGATTTATGGGTGTTGGGAGCCATGGCTACCCAAGCTGCCAGCTTCATATATATTAAAAAGGCGACAGACACTATGGACGCCAAACAGGTGACCACACTGATGTTCCTGACTGGTTCGGTCATCATATTTATCATCAGTCTGTTCCTCCACCCCCAAGGGCTGGGGCAAGTCGTGGATATCCCCGCCTGGGTATGGGGACTCTTCTTCGCCTCTGGAGTGATCGCCACCGGATTGGGACATATGCTCTATAATTCATCGATCCACCGGTTGGGACCGGGGCAATCGGCTATTTTTATCAATCTAACACCCTTCTTCGCCCTGATGGGATCCTCATTTTTCCTGCAAGAGACGATCCGTCTGTCCCAGATCGCCGGCTTCTTTCTGATCGCCGCCGGTGTTTTCCTTGGCTCTGGCGCTGCAGAGGAAAGAAAGAAAACTATTCCCGCAGGACAACTATCCGAAAAAAGAACCCATTCTCTGTAAAAAAAAGAGTCCGTCCCTCAAAACTGAGCAGGACGGACCATGATCTATACATTAACAGATGAGGAGGGATCAACCCGATCTCAGAATACCCGAAGAAGACCCCACCGGCCAATCCACAGAATGGCCGGTTTTTATTAGTTCCTATAAAGTATTCCTGTCATCCGTCTCTGGTGGGTGCCCCCCTCCAAAGTTCCCGTTCACGCAGTTTCGGGGGTGAGCTTTTGCATGATGATCATATCTCCTCCAGACTTAGTGAACCTCCACAGGCGCCGCAGCGGTAGCGGCTGGGATTCATTCGTTTTTTACGCCAAGCCTTGCGTCCGCAAGCTTGGCATTGGAGGACATAGCGAACCGGTTGCTTTCTGGTGTTTCCCGAAAGCGGGGGTGTGTAGCGAAGACCCTCTACCTGTTTCAACAGATCTTTAAAGTCGGCATCCCGGTGACGGTAGCCTTTTCCCTCTAGATGAAGATGATAATGACACAACTCATGACGGATGATTCCCCCCACCACCTCCATGCCCAACTCCTCCAGATGCCGCGGGCTGATTTCGATCCGGTGATCTTCGAGAAAATAGCGACCTCCGGTGGTACGCAAGCGAAAATTGAATCGCGCCAGATGGGTGAAAGGTTTGCCAAACCACTCCAGTGAGAGTGCTTCCACCCAATGCTGCAGGGCGTGATCATCCCCCGGCTCCACATGAAATTGGGCGGATCGATGATTCGAACTCACAGAACCGCATCCCCTTTCATACACTCTAATGAGACGACTACGCCAACTGGGAGGCGTTTCAGTATGCCTTATTGGTTGTGTAGACAGTTGCAACAGGCTTTTTTAGGGAAGGATCGAAGACAGATCCGCATCTTAAATGAATGTTGGTTTCAGTATCAACAAAAAAACGAAAATCTGCAATACCAGACCGAAGGATAATCCTGTAAAAAGAGCCCAAGGGTCCCGATCACATCGGACCCTTGGGCTCTTTGCATAGGTACTTCCTTCATGAAGAGGGCGGAACATTTACATATTCACAGGGCTTTCCTTCTCCCTTTGCTCGATGGAACCGCCACTCTCACCGGAGGTGACCATCAGGATGGAGGCGATGACAGCACTGCCGGTCAGGTAGAGCGCTTCAGCGAGAGTGGAATCGATGGCGTATTGGGGGTCCTCTTCCCGACGGGCGAAGGGGGAGCGGTTCTGGGAGCCGTTCCGTTTATGCATCATGTTTTCCACAGCCTGACGGCAGCGGTCTGAGGCGAGTACCATCGGGTAGATTCGTTCAAAGGTGCGGCCGACGAATTCATCCCGATTGCGGGACGCACCAGGCAATTCCTGCCCTTTCATCTCCGCTTCCACAAAAGCGGCGATCTCCGCCAGTTCAGCTGGGGAGTTCCGAAAATATGAACCGCAGGCTTCCGCCATTTTCGCCATCTTTTCGCTCATTTCCCGGGGAACATTGGATTCGATCATAAGCACCCTCCTTTGCCTTTGTTTTTCCCTGGTGGGATGATTCCATACCAAACAGACAGCCGTCATGCCCTGCCGGGCATAACGGCTGTTTTTCAGGCGTGTCGATTATCCATATTTTAGGTAGGGAGATCGTGTTCACCCATGCGACCGTTGCCATCCAGCAAGAAAGTAATGACTGGCCGCTCCAAATCTGACCGACGGGGCAGGGACAAAGCCTTTCAGAAGTATTTCAAGGAAGAATGTTGCCCCTAAACGCCTCTTCCTTCAGATTCTTCGCTGGATAGGATGGCTTCCTTAGTCTAGAGCTTCAGCTCTTTTAAATTGTAGTGCCCGTGGCGCAAAGGTCACTTTGGTAGTACACGACTCCCTCCACCGCCCATTTTTTGGTTAATCAATAGCCCTGGCTGTTGTTCATTTCTCTTCCCACACTTTGAGAAACAGGTAAGGATTGATCGTCTCCCGTTTGGGGGAGAAGGTGCTTTCCCGGACATAGATGCCCAAGTGCAGATGGGGGGCAAACTGGCCTGTCGTTCCTTCAGGGCCGTATCCGCTGTCCCCGACGTATCCGATCACCTGCCCCTTCTTCACCTGGGACCCGGTTTCGATCCCATCAGCATACTTGGATAGGTGGGCATAGTAGAATGAGATCTGGGGATGGTCTGTATCCAGAATGGTGAGGCGCCAGCCCCCTAACTGGTTCCACCCTTTCGAGACGACCCGTCCGTCACCGACGGAATGGATCGGAGTTCCTTTCTTAGCCATGAGATCAGTTCCCTCATGAGGCCGTTCTCCACCGTAACTGCGGCTGGCTCCCCAAGTGTCTCCATAGCTGATCTCGGCGTTCTCCGCAAAGGGGAACTGATAAGATTCCCCTAGAGGGGCGGCAGCCCAATCGTA
>CAUGKZ010000305.1 GCA_959600065.1 uncultured Kroppenstedtia sp.
AGGGTATACTAAAGGAGGAGTTAAGCTGACTCAGGGAGTGCGTAGGGATCTTTAGAGAAGGGGGATGTCTCACATGCCTAAGGCGGGCAAAACGTCGCGCATTGTCGTTGTGGGTACGGGAGCGGTCGGTTCCAGTTTCGCTTACGCCTGCTTCATTAAAGGGCAGTGCCATGACCTGATCCTCATCGACTCCAATGAGGAGAAAGCGAAGGGGGACGCGATGGATTTAAACCACGGCCTTCCTTTCGCCGGGTCCGCGATGACCATTCGGACGGGCGACTATTCCGATTGTGAGGATGCAGATATCGTTGTCTTGACGGCGGGGGCTAATCAGGCTCCTGGGGAGACGCGCCTGGATCTGGTGGAGAAAAATACCCGCATCTTTGAGTCGATCATCGACTCGGTGATGAAAAGTGGTTTTAACGGGATCTTTATCGTTGCGACCAACCCTGTAGATGTATTGAGCTATGTTACCTGGAAGTATTCGGGCCTACCTCCGGAACGGGTGATCGGTTCCGGCACCATTTTGGATACCGCCCGCTTCCGCTACTTGCTCGGACAAGCCTACCAAGTGGATACGCGCAATGTGCACGCTTATATCATCGGCGAACATGGGGACACGGAGCTTCCGGTATGGAGCTTGACCGATATCGGTCGCCGTTCCATCGACCAATACTTGGCGGAGGGCAAAGGGCCTTCCAAACAGGAACTGGACGACTTGTTCGTTCAAGTGCGGGATGCTGCGTATCATATTATCCAAGCCAAAGGGGCGACTTTTTACGGCATTGGCATGGGGCTGGTGCGATTGACCCAGGCCCTTCTGGAAGATGAAAATTCAATCCATACCGTTTCCTGTCTGGCTCGGGGAGAATACGGTCTGAAGGATGTTTATATCGGACTCCCCGCCATCTTGAATCAGGATGGGGTTCGGGAAGTGGTGGAGTTGCGATTGAACGAGGAGGAAACCCGGAAATTACACCACTCCGCCGATGTGATTTCACAAGTGATCCGCAGGGGTTAATCCGCTCCGCACGTTGTCGTGGTAGGTTTTTGTCACGGTATGTTCAATGATTCACAAATGGAGGCGCAGCAATTGAACCCGGATGTTCCCGGCTGTATAATTATATTCAAATGAGGTGATGAAGCTAAAGGATATGCAACGGGAACGACTCAGGGGAGAAAGGGATGAACTGTGCGGATTGTTATTGAAAGAGCAGATCATTCGCTTGACTCTCCGATCAGGGGATCGGATTCATCTGGCTCCGACACCGAAGGTAGTCCAAGCCTTTCTGGCGGAGCAGGCCTCCATCCAAGCGGAGCTAAATACCATGCGGATCCAAGAGAACAAGTGGCGGGAGTTTGCCGGAGAATTGGCTTATGCTCTGATCCAGACTTTGATGGCAGCCAATCAGTACACGAATTTCCGTCAGCAGGATATTAGCCGTCTGGAACGTCTCTTTCTGTCTCTGCTGGATCAATTGGCCGCCTTTTACGAGCAGAGGGAAAGGACTCCGGAAATGCTGGTCGATATTTTGCGCCAGCATGGGTTTCAAGTGCTTCTTTTGTTGCTGGGAACCAATGGTACACACTTTCAGTTAGTGGAGAAAGATCAACTGATGGTGCGCCAGGTGCCCTGCAGTGAATACGAAGCCCCTTTTCAGTTGGAGTTACTCGGTATAGAAAGGGAGCGGATGCAAGAGCCAGTGCTAGATCTCGGTTGCGGAAGCCAAGGGCGATTGGTACAGGCCTTACGGGAACAGGGTATAGAGGCGTATGGTCTGGAGCGCACGGTGTCCAGGGAGACGCCGTTCATCTATGGGGTGAATTGGCTCGACTTTCGCTTCGTACCGGGTAAATGGGGGACGATCATCTCCAACATGGCTTTTTCCAATCACTTTTGGCACCATCATATCCACAAAGCCGGGGACTATACCACCTACGCCAAGAAATATATGGAGATCTTACGTTCACTCCAAGTGGGTGGTAGTTTTATTTATGCACCGGGTTTACCCTTCATTGAACCCCTGCTGAAAAAAAGCGAGGATACGTATACCGTGCGTTGCAGGAAACTGGATCCGCCAGCTCTCAAACCGGGTCTACCGGAGGACATAGACGCCTCCCGTTGGTATGTGACACAGGTGATCCGGGAACGGTAGACGATGGCGAAGGCTTGTTCAAACTTTCTCATACCCGCAATTTATTGAAGAACAGGGATCTCCCTGTTCTTTTTTATTCGTTTTCCTTATGGGAGGGAGGCACGATCACCCACTGTGTGAATATATCAGATTATTCAGTTATGATATAAAAGAAAGAGAGACCGGTGTGACCGGACATACCCTGAAAAATTTTGTGTCATAAGGGACTGGGATGTGCTTTGCCTCGGTTTTTCTTACAGTTTATTAACTTCGAAGTCATACTCCATCAATATTTTGACTTTACAATGACGAGGAAACATGACGGGGAACGAATCAATCAGGAGGTTTTTTTATGGACATGCTGAATTCAAACAAAGAGTTGGATCGGCGGAGTTTTATCAAAATGGGGAGCCTGAGCACCCTGGCTTTGGCACTCGGTGCGATGATCCCGGGGGATTTAGTAGGGAATGAGGTCTTTGCAGAAAGCAGCAGAAATTCAAAACTGAGATTTAATCGGGATGGCAAATTCAAAATTGTGCAGTTTAATGATGCGCAAGATGATGAACGCATCGATCGCAGAACCATCGAGCTGATGGAAAAAGTGCTCGACTCGGAAAAACCTGATTTTGTCGTGCTGAACGGGGACAATATCGCAGATGGTTGCGATACCCCGCTGGAAATGAAGCAAGCGATCCACAATGTGGCTCATCCGATGGAAAAAAGGAGGATCAAATGGGCGATTACCTACGGAAATCATGATGAAGATTCCACTCCGAACAGTGGTTTGAATAAGGCAGCCCAGCTGAAGATCTACATGTCCTATAAACATAATGTCAATCAACCGGGGGCTAAAGGAATCACAGGCACAGGAAATATGAATCTACTGATCAACCATTCCCGTGGGAATTCCCCCGCCTTTAACCTCTGGTTGTTGGATAGTGGCCAATATGCTCCGGAAAAGATCGCCGGCCAAGATTTTAAAGGATACCCTACCTGGGACTGGCTCCGTGGAAACCAGGTAAATTGGTACTTTGAAACATCTAAAAAATTGGAAAATAGATTCCGCCGTAAAATTCCTTCCCTGATGTTTATCCATATCCCCTTGTGGGAGCATCGCTTTATGTGGTTTTCCAGTGTAGATGACCGCTCCGCTGCAGCCCACAAACGTGCAGTGACGAAACACAAGATTGTAGGTGAAAGAAACGAAGAGGAGTGTACGGGTCCCTTTAACAGTGGCTTATTTTCAGTGATGCAGGACAGAGGGGATGTCAAGGGCGTCTTT
>CAUGKZ010000306.1 GCA_959600065.1 uncultured Kroppenstedtia sp.
ATGGATGCAAGGCTTCGGCCCATCCGGGTTGGAGTCGCTTCCCAAGGAGAAAAAACCGCCCGAGAACCCCCCCGCCCCCTTGACACAGCAGATCCCCTCCCCCTCTGAACCGCGGCTTCCTCCTCCCACCCGTCAACCCGTCAGCCTGTTGCTGATCGGAGTGGATCAACGAAAGGGGGATGTGGGAAGAGCTGATGCCCTGATGATCGTCACACTCAATCCCTCCCGAAAAACGGTAAAAGTACTCAACATCCCACGCGACAGTAAAACCCGACTTGTGCTGGGGGAGGGACGCCTCCAGGAGGATAAAATCAACCACGCCTATTCCCTCGGCAACGGAATTCCCTCCACAGTCCGCACGGTAGAGCAATTTTTATCCCTACCCATCCATCACTATGTGAAGGTGAACTTCTCCGGCTTTCGCAGGGTAGTCGACCTCTTCGGCGGGGTTGATGTGGAAGGAAGCCGCAATTTTTCTTATAAGGGACATACCTTTAAAAAAGGCCCCATGAAACTGAACGGTTCCCAAGCCCTGGCTTATGTTCGGGATCGGACAGGGGGAAACGATTTGGATCGGCACAAACGACAGCAACAAGTGATGAGAAGCTTGTGGAAGAAAGGAACACATTGGTCCACCCTGTTAAAGATGGATGATCTCTACCATATCCTTCAACAACATGTCACAACGGATCTCAGCCTGCAGGATACCTGGCGCCTCCTCCGTACCCTGCGCCTGATCCAGGAAGAAAACGTGGAGGTGCTTCACTTGTCCGGAAGAGATCAATGGAGCCCCCGTTACTACATGATCGTGCCAGAGAAGGAACGGCAACGGGTTAGTCAAGTTCTGCGCGAGCATCTGGAATTGAAATCTCCCACATCACACAGGCCCTAAAGGCCTGTTTTTCTTTACGATTTTCTTGTGAAACCCCTGACGACCGATGGACTTTCTCACCTGGCTTCCAGTATGATGATCATGGCACTAGAATCACAAACAGCTGACCCTTTCACCCCTCCTTCCCTCCCCTGGAAACGTTGTGAAAAAAACGTTCACAGGGAGGATGGGATTTCACATGGAGTGACTTGGGCCCGCAAGAACCTTGGTGCCGATATGTGAAATCCCATCCCGACCGCGCAGTAAATCACAACGCTTCTAGGGGTGGATCTCGCATCAGGACTTTTCCTCGGATGGTCGGCTCCAGCTTCGGCTCATCCCAGATCCACCGCCACCCTGTCTCTGTGGTTCCCAAAGGCGGAGGTTGCTCCTTTCTGGGCCCCTCTCTCTCACCCTCCCGGGCATCAGGAGAGATCCAGGGGAGCTGTTGAGCCAGACACGCTTCATAAACAGGCAAAATACCGATGGTATACAAAAGAATCCACCCTTTCAGCGGACAAGCATCCGTTAATGATTCAAAGAATACACAGGGAAAATCCAATTGACCAGCCCTTCGACAAAGGTTGCCAAAAGGTTTTCCCAGTTCCCTCCAACTCCGAAGGGGATCCTTACTTCGACAAGAGAGGAGGCATTCCGTTGCAAAAGCCGTCCCAATACTTCACCGTGAAGGGAGCTGGACAGGCGGAGATCCACATCCAAAAATCCCACTTTATCTGCCGTGTAAACCGTGTCGAATCAGAAGCAGAAGCCGTCGCCTGGATCACGGAAATCTCCAAGCGTCACTGGGATGCCACCCATAACTGTTATGCCTACTCCGTGTTGGGAGAGAGTAAAGCAGAAAAGTCCTCCGACGACGGGGAACCTGGCGGCACAGCCGGCCGCCCCATCTTGGAAGTGATCAAGGCACGGAAACTGTTCAACACCGCCGTGGTGGTCACCCGTTACTTCGGCGGAATCAAACTGGGGGCCGGAGGGTTGGTCCGTGCCTACAGTCAATCGGCTTCCACCGGCTTGGATGCCGCCGGAACACTGAACTGGCTACTACACAGCCAGATGGAGATTACAGTGGACTATGCTGCCATGGGAAAAGTGGAGCATGCACTTCGATCCATGGAGGTTGAAGTGGAATCTCCCCGCTTCGACGAGCAGGTTCACTGGAGAGTCTGGGTCCCCGTCGGTCAGGAATCATCGATCAAAGAGAGGGTGGCAGAGTGGACCCATGGTCGGGGACGGGTCACCCTTCGCGGTGTAGAGCACCGTCCCATGGAAGTATAAGAAAACCCTCCCTAGCTCATCAGATGAGCCGGGGAGGGTTTGGGTTTCTTCAGAATGCCGGGACCACAGCCCCTTTGTATTTTTTCTCTATGAACTTGGCCACTTTGGGCGAGGTAAGCGCTTTAGCCAATTCCTGGATAGCTTGGTCTTTCTCGTTCCCCTCTTTAACCGCCAGAACATTGACATATGGGGATTCTTTTCCTTCTATGATCAAAGCATCCTCCATCGGGTTCAGCTTGGCTTGAAGTGCATAATTGGTGTTGATCGCCGCTGCATCCACTTGGTCCAGCACTCGGGGAAGTGTAGCTGCTTCCAGAGGTTTAAATTTCAGCTTTTTCGGATTGTCGGCGATATCCTTGACGGATTTTTCTCCATCACCTGACTTCAGTTTGAGCAAGCCCTCATGTTCCAACAGCAGCAATACCCGTGTGACCTCACTGGTTCCATTAGGCAAAGCGATGGTGGATCCTTTTTTCAGTTGGGAAATTTTATCGATCTTTTCCGAGTATAAACCGATCGGTTCGATATGAACCCCTACTACCTTCTTCAAGTGCCAGCCCCGTTCTTTATTGGAGGTCTCCATCCACGGGATATGCTGGAAAAAATTTGCGTCCAACTGCTCCTCTTCCACCCCTTTGTTGGGAGTGACATAATCCTGGAGCACTTTCACTTCCAGCTGAATCCCCTTTTTCTCCAGATCCGGCTTCACCTGATTCAGAATTTCAGCGTGAGGCACCTGGGAGGCACCCACCTTGAGAATCTGTTTCTCATCGGTTCCTCCCGTTTCCGAACCACCACAGGCCGTCAGGGCCAGGACCAAAGATAAGGCCAAAAGTAACAATGACCATCCTTTTCTCATCATGTTTCCCCCGTTCTTTTATCGTTTATCCAAACGACGGGATACCCAATCTCCACACCATTGAACCAATTGAACCATCAAGATCAGGAGAATCCCGCAGACATATAGCATGCCATCGTTGAAAGATTGGAATCCGTAGCGAAAAGCGGCGTCCCCGAGACCGCCACCACCGACCACACCAGCCATCGCCGAGAAACTGACCAGGGTCACACAAGTGACGGTTAGCCCTGAGACGAGAGCAGGAATCGCTTCTGGAATCAAGACGCGTCTGATCACCTGAAAGCGAGTCGTCCCCATAGATCTGGCCGCCTCCACCACTCCTTTGTCCACCTCTCGCAAGGCGGTTTCCACCATTCTGGCGTAGAAAGGAGCGGCACCGGCAA